>NZ_WWFY01000584.1:0-213 GCF_009864975.1 Pseudonocardia sp. SID8383 | reverse complement strand
CTCGCCGCGTCCGGGGCCCCGCGACCGACGACGCTGACCCGGCTCGCCGCGCTCGGGGTGTCGCCCCGGCGGCCGCACGTGCTGCTGGTCTGCCGCTGCCACCCCGCCCGGCGACGGGCGCTGGCCCGGGAGGCGGCCGCTCTCGGCGGCCGTTCCGGACTGGTCGGGGAACGGGACGGCGCGGTGGTCGTGCTGCTGCCGGGCACCGACCCG
>NZ_WWFY01000583.1:0-230 GCF_009864975.1 Pseudonocardia sp. SID8383 | reverse complement strand
TTGCGCTGCGGCTCGCACAGTGCGGCGACCGCCCCGACCAGCTCGCGGTCGGCGGCGTCGGTGGCCGGGTCGCCGGGCTCCCCGCCGTCGGGGCGGGGTGCCACGAGGTAACCGGTGCGGTCGGGCAGCACGAGGTCGCGCGGGCCGCCCGCGTCGGGCGCGACCACCGGGACGCCCGAGGCGAGTGCCTCCTGCACGGCCTGGCAGAACGTCTCGGCCTGGCCGGTGTG
>NZ_WWFY01000582.1:0-247 GCF_009864975.1 Pseudonocardia sp. SID8383 | reverse complement strand
GTGCCGCCGCCGCGGTCGACCCGGCGAGCGGTCTGCCCACCGCCGAGGCCCTGGACCGCTTCGCCGGACCGGCGGGGCCGGAGACGCTGCCCGTCGGCGTCGCGCTGTTCGACCTGCCCGGCCTCGACGGCTCCGTCGTGCACGACGACGACCGCGCCGCCTGGTTCGCCGCCCACCAGGTCGCGGCGGCGATGACCCAGCCGCTCGGCCCGGTCGACGCGGCCCTGCGGCTGTCCGAGCGCGAGTT
>NZ_WWFY01000581.1:0-299 GCF_009864975.1 Pseudonocardia sp. SID8383 | reverse complement strand
CAGGTGCCCTGGCAGGACGCCAGCCACACGCCCAGCTCGCCGAGCCTGCCGAGCCCGCCGGTGGGCATGGCGAGCCCCTCGACCAGGGCGACGGCCGCACGGCGGCTGCGGGAGTCCGGCCGTCCGACGGTGACCGGGACGATCTCCACGTCGGACTCGGTGATCGAGGCGGGGGTCGTCGCGGCTCCGGCGACGGCGCCCGCGGCCGCCCCGGTCGCGGGGAGGACCGCACCCGGGACCCCGGCGGGGGTGCCCGCGACGTCGCCGTCGGGGTCGGCGACGTCGGTGCCGACGGGCCC
>NZ_WWFY01000580.1:0-545 GCF_009864975.1 Pseudonocardia sp. SID8383 | reverse complement strand
GGGCCCGGCGACCCGGCGCGGGCGTACTCCAGGTCCAGGGTGTTGCCCTGCCCGGTCCGCCCGGCGACGTCGACCGACAGCACCCGGTCGCCCGGTCCCGGCGCGACGGCGAACCAGCGGGTCCGCAGCTCGCCGGTGGTGCCCGGGCCGCCGTCGAGACTGCCCCAGGCGAGCTCGCCGCGCGGCGGGGCGTCGACCCAGCCACGGCCCTCGGTGAACCCGGTGAGGGTGTCGGCGCCACCCGCGGCGGGCAGCGCGCCCGCGTCGACCGGGACCGTGACGTGGTCGAGGATCCCGCAGGTGTCGCGGCCGGTCAGCTCGCTCCACATCTGTCCGCCGACGCTGTAGCCCCCGCCCTGGCGCACCGGGGCGACGACGAACGACGCCACCACCACCGACACCCCGGTGACCAGGGCGACCACGACGACCCCGGCGGGCAGCGCCGCCGCGGCCCGGGCGGCGGACTCCCGCCGTGTCCGGTGCCGTCGGCGTCCCGCGAGGGTGGACACCACCAGCACCGCCACCGCCACCACGGCCCACACCGC
>NZ_WWFY01000059.1:0-887 GCF_009864975.1 Pseudonocardia sp. SID8383 | reverse complement strand
ACCCGGCGGTCGTGGCGCGGCTGGCGGAGCTGGACCCGCACGGCCTGCGTGCGGTGCAGGGGCAGCTGACGGAACAGGGTCTGCTCACCGACGACCACACCGGGTTCACCCACCCGCTGGTCCGCGACGTCGCCGCCGACCCCGCCGAGCGCGAGCGGCTGCACCTGCGCGCGGCGCGGCTGCTGCACGAGACCGGGCACCACGCCCAGGAGGTGGCCGCGCACCTGCTCGCGGTCGCCGCCCCGCTCGACGGCTGGGCCGTCGAGGTCCTGCGGGCCGCGGCCCACCAGACGACGACCGCGCTCCGCCCGGACACGGCCGACGACCACGACGACGACCCGGTCGCGGTCCGGTACCTGCGCCGGGCCCTGCTCGACAGCGACGTGCGTGGCCACGAGCGCGGGGCCCTGCTGGTCGAGCTGGCCGCGGCGGAGCGGTTCACCGAGCCCGGCACCGCCGTCCGGCACGTGTCCCAGGCGCTGCCGCTGCTCGCCTCGCCGCAGGACCGGGCGGTCGCGCTCACCCTGATCGACCCGTCGACGGTGCGGGAGGTGCCGGCGCGGGTCCAGGAGGCGGTCCGTGCGGCCGACGCCGGAACGGACCCGGTCGTCGACGACGAGTGCACGGTGGCCGTCCGGATCCGTGCCCGCGCCCGGCGGCTGGACGAGCAGCACCCGGAGGGGCTGGCCCGGTCCTGCGCGCTGCTGCGCGAGGTCGTGGCCGCACCGGACGAGCACCTCAGCACCGCGGCCGGTCGCGAGCTGGTCGGCGTGCTGCTGCACGCCGCGGCGCTGACCGGCGGGGTACCGGCGGCCGACGTCGCCCACCTCGGGGAACGCCTGCTGCGGATCACACCGGCGCGCGAGGTGCGGCCCCCGCACGGCATC
>NZ_WWFY01000579.1:0-414 GCF_009864975.1 Pseudonocardia sp. SID8383 | reverse complement strand
CGCGCCGGTCGGCGAGGGAGTCGAGGATCCCCGGCAACGCCGGGACCAGCGGCGACGGCCACGCCCGCCGGTCCCCCGCCACGTCGGCGGGCAGCAGGTCGAGCTGGCGGGGCCCGCCGAGCAGCACCTCGGCGTCGCGGAGCGCGTCGCGGTGGGTCTCCGGCAGCCCGGCCCAGCCGTCGGCGCCGATCCCGACGACGGTGAGCGGGTCACCCACCGGTCTTGTCCGTGACCCCGGCGGCGTCGAAGGTGGCGACGTCGGCCATCGCCCGCGCCGCGCCCTGCAGCACCGGCAGCGCGAGCAGCGCGCCGGTGCCCTCGCCGAGGCGCATGTCGAGCTCCAGCAGCGGCGCGAGGCCGAGGTGGTCCAGGGCGAGCGCGCCGCCCGGCTCGGCGGAGCGGTGCCCGCCCAGG
>NZ_WWFY01000578.1:0-421 GCF_009864975.1 Pseudonocardia sp. SID8383 | reverse complement strand
CCGGCGGGGGGTGCCTCCGGCCCACGGACCGACACCGCCCCCGGCACGCAGGCCGCACCCACGCCACCACCTCCCGGGAACCGGACCCGTCCCGCCCCGGTTGCGGCCGGTCACGCGCGGCACGCGTCCTCGCAGATGGGGACGGCGGCGCCCGCCGTCGCCCCGGCACCGGGCGCCGATACCGGTGCCGTCGACGCGTCCGGTTCCCCGGTCACGTCCGTGCAGGCCGGGGCCGTGGACGGGCAGGCTCCGCCGCCGCCCGGCCCCGGGGAGCTCCTGGTCCGCACCCCCGCCGACGTGCCGGAACCGCTCGCACCGGGGGTCGTCGTCGTCCTGCCGGGTGGGTTCCGGATGTCCGCCGGACCGGCGCCCGCACCGCGCGAGGCGGTCCGCCCCGTCCCGGCGCCGACGGTGCCCGAGG
>NZ_WWFY01000577.1:0-798 GCF_009864975.1 Pseudonocardia sp. SID8383 | reverse complement strand
CCAGCTCGGCGGCCACACCGGAGTGCACCCCGACCCGGACCGACCCCGACCCGGTGCCGAGCCGGACGTCACCGGAGACCGCGTCGGCGACGACGACGTCCCCCGACCCCGAGCGCACCTCGAGGTCCGCGGTGAGCTCGCCGACGCGGACGTCGCCGCTGCCGGTCCGGATGCGCGACGCGCCGCCGAGCGACCCGGCCTCGACGCCGCCGGAGCCGGCACGCAGATGCGCCCGGCCCGAGCACGTGCCCAGGTCGATCGACCCCGAGCCGGTGGTGACGTCGGCGTCGCCGTGCACCTGGGCCACGCGGGCCGCGCCGGACCCGGTCCGCACCGCGGCCCAGGACGCCCGGCCGGTCAGCTCGACCGAGGCCGCGCCGGTCCGTACCGCGGGCCGCGACCCGGCGGGGGCGGAGACGGTGACCACGAGCGGCACCGCGCCGAGGGCCGGGTCGTCCGCCCCGCGGACCACCAGGCGTCGCGACGAGGCCGACCACTCGATGGTGACGGCGTCGACGGCGTCCGCCGACGGGTCGCCGGTGGCCTCCCAGGGGGCACCGACGATCGGGTCGAACCCGCGGCCGGACCAGCCCGCCCCGGCCCGGGGCACGCCGGAGCCGCCGGTCATCGAGCTGCCGATCCAGTCGAGCAGCCCGCCGAGGCCGCCGGACCACGGCGCGGTGCTGCGGTCGGCGGTGACCTCCGCGCGGACCTCGTCGGCCCCGTCGACCAGGTCGATCCGGACCCGGCCGGCGCCGGTCGTCACCTCGATCTCGGCGGCGCCGGCGCAGTCGAACC
>NZ_WWFY01000576.1:0-500 GCF_009864975.1 Pseudonocardia sp. SID8383 | reverse complement strand
CAGCGACGGGGGCAGCTCCAGCCCGCCGGACTCGGCGTCGGCCAGGGCGACCAGGAGCCCGCCGATCCGGCCTGCCCGGCGTGCCCAGGTCGCCCGGTCCCCGGGCAGACCCCGGTGGACGAGGACGCCCGCCTGCGCCGGCACGGCCGGTGGCGCGTCGGGGCGGCGGGGGTGCGGGACCAGCGGCATCGGCGTCACCTCCTGCGGGGCCGACGCCGGTAGGCTCGCACTGCTCCCACCTGCTGTTACGTCGTCGCGGCGGACGGCGGGGACATCCCGCCGGACGGTCCGTGCCCGGCGTCCGGCGGTACGGCTGCCGCCGGTTCCAGGATCGTCAGCTCGGCCGACCCGAGGCGGAGCACGCCGTCGTCGAGGGGCTCGCAGCGGACACCGCCCCGGCCGCGCAGCGCCGCCCACGCGCCGTCGCCGATCTCGGTGTCCATCCAGCGGCACGGTGCGGCGGCGCGGTGCGCGCGGAAGCGGACCGGCCCGTCGCCGGA
>NZ_WWFY01000575.1:0-534 GCF_009864975.1 Pseudonocardia sp. SID8383 | reverse complement strand
GAGGGCCAGCCGCCGAGCCCACGGGCGGCGAGCGCGGCGCGGGCGTCGTCGAGCGCCAGCTCGGGGTCGAGCAGGTCGGCGCGGGTGACCACGAGCAGTCCGTCGGTGACGCCCGCGGCCGCGAGCGCGTCGGCGTGCTCCCCGGACTGCGGCATCCAGCCCTCGTCCGCGGCGACGACGAACAGCGCCGCCGGGACCGGACCGGCCCCGGCGAGCATCGTGGCGACGAAGCGTTCGTGCCCGGGGACGTCGACGAACGCGACCGTGCCCGCCCCCGGCACCTCGGTCCACGCGAAGCCCAGGTCGATGGTCATCCCGCGTCGGCGTTCCTCGGCGTACCGGTCGGGCTCCATCCCGGTCAGCGCCCGGACCAGCGTGGACTTGCCGTGGTCGACGTGGCCCGCGGTGCAGAGCACGTGCACGGCTCAGGTCTCCGGACGCACGGGCACCGCGCGCACGGCCCCGGCCAGCGTCGCGTCGGCCGACGGCGGCAGCGCCCGCAGGTCGAGCAGGCAGCGCCCGTCGCCGACCCGG
>NZ_WWFY01000574.1:0-626 GCF_009864975.1 Pseudonocardia sp. SID8383 | reverse complement strand
CTCGCCGTGGCGGTCGTCGCGCTGGTCGGGCTGGACGGCGCCGGGACCGTGGCGCTCGTGGCGCTCGTCGGCGTCGCGCTCGCCCTCGACGGCGTCGACGGCCCGGTCGCGCGCCGCACCGGCACGGAGACCGCGCTGGGCGCCCGGTTCGACATGGAGACCGACGCCTTCCTGCTGATGGTGCTGTCGGCGCACGTCGCGGCGACGACCGGGCAGTGGTGGGTCACCGCGCTGGGCCTGCTGCGCTACGCCTTCGTCGCCGCCGGGCGGGTCGCCCCGTGGCTGCGCGGCGAGCTCCCGCCGCGCTACTCGGCCAAGGTCGTCGCCGCCCTGCAGGGGATCGTGCTCGTGGTGACCGCGGCCGGGGTGTTGCCCGACGCCGTCGCGCTCACCGCGGTCGGGACGGCGCTGGCTGCGCTGGTGTGGTCGTTCGGCGTGTCGGTGGTGCAGCTGTGGCGGGCCGCCGACCGGCACCCGTTCCACGCCCGACGGGCCGGGGCCGCGCTGCTCACCACGCTCTGTCTCGCGCTCGTCGGCGGGATCCTGGTGCTGCCCGCCGACCCGGTCGCCCTCGACCCGGCCGGGCTGCTGCGGCTGCCGATCGAGGCGGTCCTCGGGGCCGCGGT
>NZ_WWFY01000573.1:0-630 GCF_009864975.1 Pseudonocardia sp. SID8383 | reverse complement strand
TCGACCCCGACGAGGCGACCGCGCTGCTGCCCGGCCTGCAGGAACGCCTCGCCGCGGACCGCCCGGGCGGGATGACACGCTCCGCGCGCTGGTGGCGGCGGGCGCTGCGCCCCGCGGGCCCGCCCGCCGGCGAGTACAAGGGCGTGGCGGTGCACACCGGCACCGACGGCGTCGACGACGGGTTCGTGGTGTGGGGTGTCGCGGAGGGCGACCTGGCCACCGGCGGCACGGACGAGGTCCGGCTGCAGCAGCTCTGGGCCGCCGGGCCCTCCGCGACCGCCGGGCTGTGGCGGTTCCTGACCGGCCTCGACCTGGCCGGCGCGGTGACGAGCTGGGCACGTCCCCTCGACGAGGACCTCGATCTGGTGCTGGCCGACTCCCGGGCCCACCGGGTCACCGGCCGCGGCGACGACCTGTGGCTGCGCCTGCTCGACCCGGACGCCGCGCTGCGGGCCCGCGCCTGGGGCCCCGGCGGACCGGTCGTGCTGCGGGTGCACGACGCGTTCCTCGGCGACACCGGCACCTGGCGTCTCGCCGACGGCGCCGCCGAGCCCGCCGCCGGCACCGATCCCGACCTGGAGTGCACCGTCGACGCACTGGCGGCGGCGTTCCTCGGCGACCGGTCGCCGT
>NZ_WWFY01000572.1:0-686 GCF_009864975.1 Pseudonocardia sp. SID8383 | reverse complement strand
GCGAGCGCGGCGACCGCCTCGGGCACCGTGCCCAGCAGCGGGCTGGGGCGCAGCGCGGTGAAGCTCGGCGCGAAGACCTCCCAGTCCATGCGGGTCACCGCCACGCCGGTGTCGCCCTCGCCGAGGGCCAGCTCCAGCGCGGCCAGTGCGTCGGCCGGGTCCATCGCCGGGACGCCCTGGCGGTGCAGCCGCTCGTGCACCTGCGGATCGGTGGCCATGCCGACCTCGCCGAACGTCCCCCAGGCGACCGACGTCGCCGGGAGCCCGAGCCCGCGTCGGTGCGCGGCGAGGGCGTCGAGGTAGGCGTTGGCCGCGGCGTAGCCGGGCTGGCCGCCGCTGCCCCAGACCGCCGCCCCGGAGCTGTACAGCACGAACGCGTCGAGCTCCGTCCCGCGGGTGAGCTCGTGCAGGTTCCGGGCCGCGGTCAGCTTGGCCCGCAGCAGCGCGTCGAGCCGGTCCACGGTCAGGTCCGCGACGGGGGCGTCCCCGTCGGCGACGCCCGCCGAGTGGACGACGGCGGTCAGCGGCAGGTCCGCGGGCAGCTCGTCGAGCAGGGTGGCGAGTGCGTCCCGGTCGGCGGCGTCGCAGGCGGCGATCGTGACCCGGGCGCCGAGCGACTCCAGCTCGGTGCGCAGTGCGGCGGCGCCGGGGGCGTCCTCGCCGCGGCGGCTGGTCAGCAGCAGGTG
>NZ_WWFY01000571.1:0-731 GCF_009864975.1 Pseudonocardia sp. SID8383 | reverse complement strand
GATCGGGGCGACGGCCGTGCTCCTCGGCGGGTACGCCCTGACGACCTCGCCGGCGGTGACCGGGGTCCCGGCGCCGCAGGACCGCACCGCCGACCAGTGGGCCGGGCAGGCCCGCATCGCGCTGGCGGCGCTCGACGACGAGCTCGGGACGCTCAACGCGAGCGAACGGACCTGGCAGGCGTCCGCGCACGAGTCGGACCGCACCCCGGCCGCGGTCGCGAAGCTGCAGCAGCAGCGCGACACCCTGCTCCAGCAGCGTGCCGCCCTGCAGTCGCAGCTGCAGGTCTACACGTCCCGGCAGGACGCCGTGGACGCGCTGGCCGCCGCCGAGCAGCAGCTCGCCGAGATGGACCGGATCGTCGCCGACCTGCCGCCGGCCACCCGCCGGACTCCCGACCAGATGGCCGCGGCCGCGTCGCTGGAGGAGCAGCGCGACCTGCGCGCCCGCAACCGTGACGCCTGCGCGGAGCGGCTGGCCGCCATCGACGACGGCATCGACCGGGCCCGCACCGCCCCGCTGCCCGGCGACGGCGACGAGACCGAGAAGGTCTCCGACGACGTGCTGGCCCTCGCCCGCGGCGAGGACCCCGCCACCCCGGAGCCGTCCGGGGTGCGCCGCAACCCCGAGGTACTGGCCGGGGGCCGGGAGACCGCCGGGGACCGCGAGCGCGACGACGTCGGCACCAGTGGCCCGCCGGACCCGCGGGGCCCGCTGGACGAGACCCGGCCGC
>NZ_WWFY01000570.1:0-808 GCF_009864975.1 Pseudonocardia sp. SID8383 | reverse complement strand
GGGGCGGTGCTGCTGACCGGCGGCGCCTGGGCGGTGGTGCTCCGCCCCGGGTCGACGGTGGCGCTCGGCGCCGCGGTGGCCGGGACGGGGCTGGTCGTCGTGGCCTGGGTGCTGCTGGTGCGCGCTCCGGTGCTCCCGGTGCAGGCGGTGCGGGCGCTGCTCGCCTGGGCCACGCCACTGCTCGTCGCACCGCCGCTGTTCTCCCGCGACGTGTACAGCTACCTCGCCCAGGGGATGGTCGCGCTCGGCGGCGCCGACCCGCACCGGACCGGTCCGGCGGCCGGGCTGCCCGCCGGGTCGCCGGTCCTCGCGCGGGTCGACGGCTACTGGAGGGAGACGCCGTCGCCGTACGGGCCGGTGACCGACCTGTGGCAGAAGGCGGTCGCCGCCGTCGCCGGGGACGGGGTGGTCGCCGGGGTGGCGGCATACCGGCTGCTCGCCGTCGTCGCGGTGGTGGGGATCGGGTGGGCGGTGCTGCGCCTGGCCCGTGCCCACGGGATCCCACCGGGGACGGCGCTGGCGTGGGGGGTCGCGAACCCGCTGGTGCTCTGGCACGTCGTCGGCGGGATGCACAACGACGGCCCGATGCTCGCGCTGCTGCTCGTGGGTCTCGCCGTCGGTCTGCGCGGGCCGTGGGCGGCGCTCGCCGCGGGCGCCGTGCTCGTCGTGCTGGGGGCGTTGGTGAAGGCCCCCGCAGCGGTCGGGCTCGTGGTCCTGGCGGTCGCCGCGGCCCGGTCCGCGCCCGGCCGTACCCGCGGGTGGGGGGCGGTTGTACTGGTCGCGGGGGTGGCCGCGGCGGTCGCGGTAG
>NZ_WWFY01000058.1:0-953 GCF_009864975.1 Pseudonocardia sp. SID8383 | reverse complement strand
CGGCTCGGCGCACCGGCCCCACCGAGGCGGTCACCGCGACCGCAACGACGGCCGCGGCCAGCGCGGCGAGCTGCCCCAGCGGGATACCGGAGGTGGGTGCACCGATCCCGGTCGCAGCGAGCGCCAGTACCCCGTAGGCGCCGCCGATCACCACCCCCAGCACGGCCGCGACCGCCCCGGCCAGCGCCGCCTCGGCCGCCACCGCGCGCCGGGACGCGGCGCGCGACAGCCCGAGGGTGCGCAGCAGCGCGATCTCCCGGGTCCGTTCGCTGACCGACAGCGCCAGGGTCACGCCGACCCCGACGACGGCCACCAGCAACGTCACCCCGACCAGACCGAGTCCGATCCCGCGCATGGCACCGACCGCCCTCTCGGTCTGTTCCCGCATGTCCGCGACGAAGGCGGCCGACGCGTCACCCGCGCCCCGCGCCACCGCGGAGCGCACCGCGACCGGGTCCGCGCCCGGCACTGGGTCGACGAGCACGATGCCGTCGGACACCCGGGCGGTCAGCTCCGGGGCCGCGTCCAGCCGGGCCGCGAGCGCGTCCGTGTCCCGGTCCACGGTCCCGGGGAACACGACGACGTCGGCCGGGTAGTTGCGGTCGATCGACGCCCGCGCGTCGGCGGACGCCCCGGCCACCGCGACCAGCAGCGCGGCGGTCAGCCCCACGCCCAACGACAGGACCGTGGTCATCGCCGCGGTCCGCCGCGACATACGCCGGGCGTTGCCGACCGCGATCCGCCCCGGCGCCCACCGCGCGACCAGGGGCGCGAGCAGTGCCGCCGCACCGGACACCACGAACGGGCCCGCCACCACGAGCGCGGCGAACACGCTCATCCCGGACAGCGCGGCCAGCGCGGTCCCGGTCAGCGCATCGCCGAGCTCCACCGCGAGGGCGGCGAGTGACCCGGCGGCGAGCAGCGCGAGCGCGGCGAGCGTCACCCGGACCCGG
>NZ_WWFY01000569.1:0-810 GCF_009864975.1 Pseudonocardia sp. SID8383 | reverse complement strand
CGGGCCGCGAGGGCGGCCGCGCGCTCACCGCGGCGCTGCAGCGCGGCATCCGCGACGGGCTCGCCTCGGTGACCGGTCCCTCCCCCGCCCTCGCGGCCCTGCTCACCTCGGCCGAGTCGGTGCCCGCGGGCACCGACCCCGCGATGCTCGACACCGGGATCCGGCCCATGTTCACCGCGCCGCCCGCGGTGCACACCCTGTCCCTGTCGGCCGGGGCGCTGCTGCGCACCTACGGCTCCCCGTCGATCGCGGTGCTGCTCGGCACCACCGGACGGCTGGTGGAGTCCGCCGAGCGCCGCCTCACCGAGACCGGCACCTGGCTGCTCGCGGCCACCCTGCCCGGCGGCATGCGCCCCGGCAGCCCCGGCTACGTCGGCACCCTGCAGGTCCGCATGCTGCACGCCCGCATGCGCGTGCTCGCCCGCGGCCGCGGCCTCGACGAGGCGGTGCACGGCACCCCGGTCAACCAGGTCGACCTGGTCCGGACCTGGCTGGACTTCACCCTCGTCTCGATGCGGGCCGAGGCGACGATCGGGTTCGGGCTCACCCCCGCCGAGACCACCGAGGTCTACGCCTGCTGGCAGCTGCTGGCCCACCAGCTCGGCATCGACCCCGAGCTGGTCCGCGACGTCACCTCGCACGCCGAGGCCGAGGAGCTCGACGCACTGGTCACCGCCGTCACCGGACCGCCCGCCCCCGAGTCACGCGCGCTGGCCGGGGCGCTGATCGGGGCCGTCGCCGCGCTGCTCGTCCAGCCGCTGCGCCTGCCCGTGCCGCAGGGGCGCCGTCTGCTGCAGGCGCTGGCCCGGC
>NZ_WWFY01000568.1:0-940 GCF_009864975.1 Pseudonocardia sp. SID8383 | reverse complement strand
CGGGCCGGCGGGGCCCCCGCGCCTGGACGCGGCCCGCGCCCGCAGCACCTCGAACACGATCGGCAGCACCGAGATCAACACGATCGCGACGAGGATCAGGTCGATGTGCTCACGGACGAACGCGAACTGGCCGAGGAAGTAGCCCAGCACCGTCACGCCCGCCGCCCACGCGACGCCGCCGATCAGCGAGTACGTCAGGTAGCGCTTCGGGTCCATCCGCGCGACGCCGGCGCTCACGGTGATGAAGGTCCGCACGATCGGCACGAAGCGGCCGAGGACGATGGCCCGGTTGCCGTACTTCTCGAAGAACTCGTGGGTCTTCTCGACGTGCTGGGGGTTGAACAGCTTCGACTTCGGCTTGTCGAAGATCGCCGGGCCGGCGCGGTAGCCGATGCCGTAGCCGACGGCGTTGCCGGCGAAGGCGGACACCACCAGTACCAGGCAGACCAGCCACAGCGGCACGTCGATCGCGCCCTGCGCGACGAACAGGCCCGCGGTGAACAGCAGCGAGTCGCCGGGGAGGAAGAACCCGAGCAGCAGCCCGCACTCCGCGAAGATGATCGCAGCGACGCCCACCAGGGCCCACGGACCCAGGGACTCGATGATCACCGCCGGGTCGAGCCAGTCGGGACCGAGGGCGAGCGTCTGCGTCGCGGCGAGAACCGTCACGTCGAGAAACGGTACCGGCCGGGCGATGTGGATCGACGTGGCCGTCGCTGTGGGGGTGCTGTGAGCGGCTCAGCCGAGGGCGGGCAGCGCCCCCGGCAGGAGCACCGAGACCAGCGCGAGACCCCCGCCGAGCAGGGCGCCGAGGAGCAGCGCGATCACCGCGGCCCAGACGATCTGGCCGGTCGCCGACCGGGCAGGCTCCGGTGCCGGGGCCTGCTGCGGCCGGCGCTGCGGGGGCGGCCCGGGACGCGGGACCGGCGGCGGGAGCCGG
>NZ_WWFY01000567.1:0-1002 GCF_009864975.1 Pseudonocardia sp. SID8383 | reverse complement strand
CGCGCTCGGCGCCGCGCCCGGCTGGGTCCTCGCGGCGCTCGCGCTGGTCTTCGTGCACGAGTTCCTGCGGGCCCGCGCGCAGTCGGTCGGCATGCCGGGGGTGGGCGCGGTGACCGTCGCCGAGCGGCCGACCCGGCTGGTCGTGGTCGCCCTGCCCGCACTCGGTGCGGCGGTGCTCCCGGCCGGCCCGCCACTGGTCGGGGTGTCGTGGGGGACCGTCTTCGCCCTCACCTGGACGGTCCTGGGTGCGGTCGGGCTGGTGCAGCTCGCGGTGGGCGTGGTCCGGACGACCCCGCCGCGGTTCCCGGAGTCCCCGCCGGGCCGATGAGCCCGGCGACGATCTCGGCCGACATCAGCACCAGCGGGATGCCGCCGCCCGGGTGCGCGGACCCGCCCACCAGGTAGAGGCCCGGCACCGGGCCGCGGTTGGCGGGCCGGCGCAGCGCGGCCCGGGGGCCGTGCGAGGCGGTGCCGTAGATCGCGCCGCCCGGCGAACCGGTGCGCCGCTCCAGCTCGGCCGGGGTCAGGACCTCGGCGAACCGCAGGCGGTCTCGCACGTCGGCGCCGCGGGCGGCGAGCACGCCGAGCACCCGGTCCCGGTAGCGCTCCGCGAGCCCGGGGGCGTCCCAGTCGACACCGCGCCCCGGGGCGTGCAGGGGCGCGTTGACCAGCACGAACCAGCCCTCGGAGGCGTCGTCGGGGCGCAGCGCCGGGTCGTCGGGGGTGTGCACGTACACCGTCGGGTCGGGCACCGGGCGGGGCTCGCGACCGAAGATCGCGTCGAACTCGGCGTGCTGGTCGCGCGGGAACCAGACCCGGTGCGCCGGCCCGGGCTCCCGGCCGGACAGCCCGAGCAGCAGCACGAACCCGGCGGTCGAGCGGGGCGTGCGGTGCAGCCGCCTGCGGGCCCGGCGCGCGACGTCGCGGGGGAGCAGCCGCTCGTGCAGCACGTGCGCGTCGACCCCGGACACGACGACGTCGGCCCGCACCTCGCGGCCCCCG
>NZ_WWFY01000566.1:0-1414 GCF_009864975.1 Pseudonocardia sp. SID8383 | reverse complement strand
CGGCGGTCGGGGCGTCGTCGCCGGGGGCGCGCGGCCGCTCGGGCGCGGTGGCCGTCCCGGAGGAGAACGCGAACCCGCCCCCGGCCTGGTAGCTGCCGCCGGTGCGCGGTGGCTCGTCCGTACCGGTCCCGAGCTCGCGCTGCTGCTCGTCGGACCGCAGGCTGATGCGCCGTCGGCGGGCGATCACCAGCCCGGCGACGACGGCGATCAGCAACACCGCCACGACGATCGCGACGACGATCCAGAGGGTCTGCGTGGTCACGACGCCACCCTGCCACGCCCGGCCGACCCGCCGTGCAGGACGGGCCGGTCAGGAGGCGGGGCGCAGGCGCTGGGAGATGACCTGGGTGATGCCGTCGCCGCGCATCGAGACACCGTAGAGGGCGTCGGCGACCTCCATCGTCGGCTTCTGATGGGTGATGACGATGAGCTGGCTGGTGGTGCGCAGCTCCTCCATCAGCGAGATGAGCCGGCGCAGGTTGACGTCGTCGAGGGCGGCCTCGATCTCGTCGAGGACGTAGAACGGCGAGGGCCGGGCCCGGAAGATCGCGACGAGCAGCGCCATCGCGGTCAGTGAGCGCTCCCCGCCGGACAGCAGCGAGAGCCGCTTGACCTTCTTGCCCGGCGGACGGGCCTCGACCTCGATGCCGGTGGTGAGCATGTCGTCGGGGTCGGTGAGCACGAGCCTGCCGTCGCCTCCGGGGAACAGCGTCGCGAACACGGTCTCGAACTCGGCGGCGACGTCGTGGTAGGCGGTGGTGAAGACCTCGAGGATCTTGTCGTCGACCTCGCGGACGACGGTGAGCAGGTCACGCCGGGTGTTCTTCAGGTCCTCGAGCTGGGTGGACAGGAACTTGTAGCGCTCCTCCAGCGCCGCGAACTCCTCCAGCGCGAGCGGGTTGACCTTGCCGAGCAGCGACAGGTCCTTCTCGGCCCGCTTGAGGCGGCGCTCCTGGGTGTGCCGGTCGAACGGGACCGGCGGCGGCGCGGAGACCTGCTCGCCGCGCTCGCGTGCGGCCTCGTACTCGGCGGTCTCGGCGGCCGACGGCGGCACCGGGACCTCGGGCCCGTACTCGGCGACGAGGTCGTCGACGCCGATGCCGTGGTCACCCAGGATCTTCTCGGTCAGCTGCTCCAGGCGCATCCGGGTCTGCTGGCGCACCATCTCGTCGCGGTGGACGGCGTCGGTGAGCTTCTCCAGCAGCGCGGTGAGCTTCGTCGTGGTGTCGCGGGCCTCGGTGTGGGCCCGCTCGCGTTCGGCGCGGGCGGCCTGGATCTCGTCGCGCTCGGCGGCCGCGGCGGCCAGGGAGCGTTCGATCCGCCCGGCGGCGACGTGCCCGGCGTCGACGACGAGCCGGGCGACCTCGGAGGCCCGCTCCCGTTCCGCGGCCGCGGCGGCGGCCCGGGACCGGGC
>NZ_WWFY01000565.1:0-2224 GCF_009864975.1 Pseudonocardia sp. SID8383 | reverse complement strand
CGCGCCGCCGACACCAGCGCCGAGGCCGTGCGTCATCCGCTGCTGCGCTCGCTCGGCCGGGACACCCGGGAGCTGGCCCTGCGGCTCCCCGCGGCCGGGCCCGGCGTGACCGACACCCACCACCCGGCCCCCGCCGGGACCGGCGCGCCGACCCTGCTGCGCCGCCTGCAGACCGCCCTGCGCGACGACGCCGTGCCGCCCGCCCCGGAGGACCGTCCCCTGCTCGACGCGGACGACCGCAGCGTCGCACTGCACTCCTGCCACGGCCCGGACCGGCAGGTGGAGGTGCTGCGCGAGGTGCTGCTCGGCCTGCTCGCCACCGACCCGGACCTGGAGCCGCGCGACATCATCGTCATGTGCCCGGACATCGAGGTGTTCGCGCCGCTGATCACCGCCTCGTTCGGCCTCGCCCCGGACGCGGACTCCCCCGACGGTGCGGGCCCCTCCCGCGAGGAGCTCCACCCCGGGCACCGGCTGCGGGTGCGTCTGGCCGACCGCGCCCTGCGCCAGGCGAACCCGCTGCTGGGCACGGTGTCGTCGCTGCTGGAGCTGGCCGGGTCCCGGGTCAGCGCCTCCCAGGTGCTCGACCTGGTCGCCTCCGCCCCGGTGCGGCGCCGTTTCCGCTTCGACGACGACGCGCTGGAGCGGCTGTCCGAGCTGGTCACCGCGGCCGGGATCCGGTGGGGGCTCGACGCCGCGCACCGGCGGCCCTACCGGCTCGACGGGGTCGAGCAGAACACCTGGCGGGCCGGGCTGGACCGGATGCTCGTCGGCGTCGCGATGGCCGAGACCCCGGGCGCCCCGGCCTGGCTGGGCACCGCGCTGCCGCTGGACGAGGTCGACTCCTCCGACGTGGACCTCGTCGGGCGGCTCGCAGAGCTCGTCGACCGGCTCGCGACCGTGCTCGGTGCGCTGCGCGGCCCGCAGCCGCTGTCGGTCTGGGTGGACGCGCTGGTCGAGGGGCTGTCCGCACTGACCGACACCACCCCGACCGACGCCTGGCAGGCCGGGCAGGCCCGCGCGGAGCTGGCCGACGTCGTCGCCTCCGCGGGGCCGCAGGCCGCCACGGTCGACCTCGACCTGCCCGACGTGCGCGGCCTGCTCGCCGAGCGGCTGCGCGGACGGCCCAGCCGGGCCAACTTCCGGACCGGCACGCTGACCGTCGCGACGCTGGTGCCGATGCGGGCCGTCCCGCACAAGGTCGTGTGCCTGCTGGGCTGCGACGACGGGGTGTTCCCCCGCGCCGGCGCCCCCGACGGCGACGACGTGCTGGCCCGCGACCCGGTCGTCGGCGAGCGGGACCCGCGTGGGGAGGACCGCCAGCTGCTGCTCGACGCGATCTGCTCGGCCACCCGACACCTGGTGGTGGTGTCCTCCGGGGCCGACGAGCGCACCGGCGCCGACCGGCCGCCGTCGGTGCCGGTCGGGGAGCTGTGCGACGCGATCGACGCCTGCGTGCGGACCGGGACCGAGGCGACCGCGTCGCAGGCGCTGCGGGCCCGGCACCCGCTGCAGCCGTTCGACCGGCGCAACTTCACCTCCGGCGCGCTGCTGGCCGCCGGGCCGTTCAGCTTCGACCGGGCCGCACTGCGCGGTGCCGAGGCCGCGGCCGGGCCGCGCACCGTGACCCCGCTGTTCGGCGCGGACCCGCTGCCCCCGCCGGAGGACCCGCCGGACGGGGTGGTCGAGCTCGACGAGCTGGTCGCCTTCGTCGAGCACCCGGTGCGGGCGTTCCTGCGCCAGCGGGTGCGGGTACTGCCGCCGGAGGAGAACGTCGAGCCCGACGACGCGCTGCCGGTCGAGCTCGACGGCCTGGCCACCTGGAAGATCGGGGACCGGCTGCTGACCGACCGGCTCGCCGGGGCGGCACCGCAGGCCGTCGCCCGGGCCGAGACGCTGCGCGGTGACCTGCCGCCCGGCGGGATCGGACACCGGGTGCTCACCGAGGTCGGCGGGCAGGTCGAGCCCCTGGTCGCCGTCGCCGCGGCGGTCGCGACCGGCGAGGCGGGATCGCAGGACCTCGTCGCGCAGCTCACCGGCACACCCGAGGACGGCCGCGCCGTCGCCGGGACGGTGCCGGGCCTGCACGGCGACGTCGTAGTGCGCGTCGAGTACTCGCGGCTCAAGGCCAAGCACCGGCTGCGGGCGTGGGTGCAGCTGCTCGCGCTCACCGCCGCGCACCCCGCCCGGTCCTGGACGGCGGTGACCGTCGGGCGCGGCCCCG
>NZ_WWFY01000564.1:0-3203 GCF_009864975.1 Pseudonocardia sp. SID8383 | reverse complement strand
GGGCGACGGGTCCGCGGGCGGCACGACGCCCGTCGACGGGCGGCTCGGGCGAGCGGTGCCGACCGGAGTCCGCGGTGTCCGGCCGGTCCTCGGAACGGTGGGAGCCGGGACGGCGGGCGTCGGACCCGGCGGGGGCGGCGTGGCGCGACGGGTCCGGGCGCTCCCCGGCCCGCGACACACCACTCCCCGATTTCTCCACGCAAGCAGGACGCGCGGGCCCCCGTTCGGTTGCCCCGTCAGGAGGTCGCGCGCGTCACCCCGCCTGCGACCCGGGATCAGGCCGGCGGGTTCCCGACGGTCGCGGGGGCACCGTAGGACCGCAGGACCTCCGGCACCGTGACCGTCCCGTTCGCGTCCTGGAAGTTCTCCATGATCGCGAGCATGGCGCGGGCGGTGGCGCCGGTCCCGTTGAGCGTGTGCACGTTCTCGGTCGGCGCTCCGGCCTCGCGACGGAACCGGACGTTCAGGCGTCGTGCCTGGTAGTCGGTGGTGTTGGAGCACGAGGTGATCTCGCGGTAGCGCTCCTGGACCGGGAACCAGGCCTCGATGTCGTACTTCTTCGCCGCCGGGTTGCCGAGGTCGCCGACGGCGATGTTCTGCACCCGGTAGGGCAGCCCCAGCTCCTGCACGATCGACTCCTCGTGGGCGAGCAGCTCCTCGTGCACGTCCTGGGAGTTCTCCGGCAGGCAGTAGACGAACATCTCGACCTTGTCGAACTGGTGCACCCGGAACATGCCCTTGGTGTCCTTGCCGGCCGCGCCGGCCTCGCGGCGGAAGTTCGTGGAGAACGCGACGTAGCGCGCGGGCAGCGTGTCGAGCTCGACGATCTCGTCCATGTGGATCCCGGCGAGCGCGACCTCGGAGGTGCCGGTGAGGTAGAGGCCGTCCTTTTCCAGCTCGTAGAGGTTCGACGCCTCGGTGGGCAGGAAGCCGGTGCCGTACATCGCCCGCTCGTTCGCCAGGACCGGGCCGAGCACCGGGACGAAGCCCTCGCCGGCGAGCTTGTCCATGACGTAGCGGAACAGGGCCATCTCGAGCCGCGCGACGTCGCCGAAGCGGTAGGCGAACCGCGACCCGGACAGCCGCGCGCCGCGGGCCATGTCGACCCGGCCCGTCGACGACGCCAGGTCCAGGTGGTCGCGCGGGGTGAAGTCGAAGACCGGCGGCTCGCCCCAGGTGCGGACGGTGACCGCGTCCTCCTCGGCCATGCCGTCGGCGGCGGTCGGGTCGGGCAGGTTCGGGATGCGGGCGAGGAGCTCGGAGCGCTCGACGTCGGCGGCGGCGAGGGAGTCCTCGGCGGCGCGCAGCTCCTCCTTCTCCTGCTTGAACTGCTCGACCTGCTCGGGGGTGGGCTTGCCCTTGGGCCGCTGCTTGGCCGCGGCGCGCAGGCTGCCGACGCGGTCGGTGGCCTCCCGCCAGCGGGCGTCGACCTCCAGCAGGGCGTCGAAGTCCGCGGACGCGCCGCGACGGGACAGCGCCGTGCGGAAGGTGTCCGGGTCCTGTCGGGCCGCCTTGAGGTCGATCACTGCTGTTCCAGCCTCTCGCGTAGTGGAGGGGCCATCGTAGGACCGGGAATGATCGGGCCCGCGCGGTGGTACTCACCACCATGAGTGTTTCCCTCGGCAGGTACGGCGTCTGGCGGCACGAGACCGGGTTGTCCCCCGATCTCGCCGTGGAGATCGAGAAGCTCGGGTTCGGTGCGGTGTGGGTCGGCGGCTCCCCGCCCGGGGACCTCGCGCTGACCGAGTCGCTGCTCGACGCGACGACGTCGCTGGCCGTGGCCACCGGCATCG
The DNA here is from genome assembly GCF_009864975.1 of Pseudonocardia sp. SID8383. NCBI lineage: Bacteria > Bacillati > Actinomycetota > Actinomycetes > Pseudonocardiales > Pseudonocardiaceae > Pseudonocardia > Pseudonocardia sp. SID8383. Next base: position 1,410 of record NZ_WWFY01000564.1, on the reverse strand, counting down.
TGAACATCTGGGCCACCCCTGCCGACGAGGTCGCGGAGTCCTTCCACCGCATCGAGGCGCGGCACCCGGGCCGGTTCCTGCTGGGGATCGGCGTCGGGCACCCCGAGGCCACCAGCGACTACACCCGCCCGTACGCAGCGCTCGTCGCCTACGTGAACCGGCTCGACGAGCTCGGCGTCCCCACCGAGGGGCGTGCCCTCGCGGCGCTGGGCCCGAAGATGCTCGACCTGGCCCGTGAGCGGTCCGCCGGGACGCACCCGTACCTGACCACGCCCGAGCACACCCGTTCGACGCGCGAGCGCTACGGCGCCGGAGCGCTGATCGCGCCGGAGCACAAGGTCGTGCTCGACGACGACCCGGCCGCCGCCCGCGCCCTGGGCCGCCCGGCCGTCGAGAAGCCCTACCTGGGCCTGGTCAACTACCGGAACAACCTGAAGCGGCTCGGCTGGGCCGAGTCCGATCTCGACGACGGCGGCAGCGACGCCCTGATCGACGCGCTCGTCGCGCACGGCACCCCCGAGCAGGTCGCGGCCCGGCTCGAGGAGCACCTCGACGCCGGCGCCGACCACGTCTGTGCCCAGGTCATCACGCGCGGGATGGCCGAGCCGGAGGGCGACCTGCGGCGGCTGGCGAGCGCGCTGGGGCTCGGCAGCGCGGGCTAGCTGTACTGACCGGAGACGTTGGTCGAACTCGTGTGACGACACGATCTAGCTGATCTTGAAGGGTGAGGACCTCCTGCGGAGGGTGTGGAGCTGTCGAAGGCACCCGCACCCACAACCACAGGAGGTCCTCGTGGTCCACGCTAACGCTCCACTGTCCGAACGCGGCCGACTGCGCCTGGCGCGTCTGATCGTCGAGGGCGACGTGCCGATCGCTGCGGCCGCTGCCCGGTTCCAGGTGGCCTGGCCGACCGCGAAACGCTGGGCCGACCGCTACCGCCTCGACGGCCCGGCCGGCATGGCCGATCGCTCCAGCCGGCCGCACCACTCGCCGCGGGCGACGCCGGCACCGGTGGTGCGCCGGATCGTGCACCTGCGCTGGAAGAAGCGCCTGGGCCCGGTCCAGATCGCCGACCGGGTCGGTGTCGCTGCCTCGACCGTGCACCGGGTGCTGGTGCGGTGTCGGATCAACCGCCTCGCCCATGTCGACCGCGCCACCGGAGAACCGGTGCGTCGCTACGAACACCCCGCCCCCGGGGATCTGCTGCACGTGGATGTGAAGAAGCTGGGCAACATCCCCGACGGCGGCGGCTGGCGCTATGTCGGGCGCGCCCAGGGAGACCGCAACCGGGCCGCGACCCCTGGGAAACTTCGCAACGCCCACCACCAGGCGAAGATGGGCACGGCGTTCGTGCACACCGTGCTCGACGACCACTCCCGCCTGGCCTACGCCGAGATCCACGACGACGAG
>NZ_WWFY01000563.1:0-2620 GCF_009864975.1 Pseudonocardia sp. SID8383 | reverse complement strand
GGCGCCCGGGGCTGCCGCCTCCGGCTGTGCCGGCGTGCCCGCCCGCGCCGCCGGAGGCCGACTGCACGGGACCAGCGGTGGTCGCGCGCGGTGAACGTCGTGTCCCTGAGAGTCATCGCGCCGGTCGGTCGTACGTCCGTACTCCGACCGGAGCGATCGGTCCCCGCCCGCCGGACACCGACGACCGGACGGCGGTGCGCGTTCTCAGGAACGCAACCCCGTCCCGGTGGGGTTCCTATGTTCGTGTCACCGCACCGCGGCCCGCTCCCCCCGGATGCCGCGGCGGTGGCCGGGGCTCCCCACCCGGCCGGTTCCACGAACCGGAGTGATCCGATGACCCGCCCCCTGCGCGGACGCGCCCCCGGCGTCCGCCCGACCGTAGCGTCGCACCCGCGACCGGCCCGAGGCCGGTCCGTGACGGTCCACCGCTCGCGCACCCACCACCCCCGCCCGCTGCGGGCACCCTCACCGGCCGGGCGCACGCCCGGCGACCGGTGACCCGCCCGGTTCCGCATCCGGTCACCGCACCCCTGCGGCGGGACACCCCGCCGCCCGCCGACGCCTGGCTGGCGCACCGCCGCGCCCGCACGGTGTGGGGATCCGTGCTGGTCACGGTCCTCGTCGGCCCGTCGTTGATCTGGATGCTCCGTTCCGGACCGCAGCCGCTGCTGCACCAGCTCTCGGTGCTGACCGGGCTGCTCGCGCTGTCGGCGATGGTGATCGTCGCGGTGCTGCCGTCCCGGGTGCGCGGGCTCTCCGGCGCCCTCGGCCTGGAGACCCTGCTCGGCCTGCACCGCAGGCTCGGCGTGCTCGCCGGGGTGCTGGTCGCGCTGCACCTCGCCTGCGTGGTGGCCGACCACCCCGAACGTGTCGGGCTGCTCGTGCCGCTCGCCGCACCGGCCCGCGGCCAGGCAGCCACCCTCGCGACGATCGCGGTCGTCGTGCTGCTGGTGCTCGCACTGCGCGGTGTCCGGTCCGGCTCGCACGAGGTGTGGCGTTGGCTGCACCTGAGTCTGGCCGCGGTCGTCGTCGGCGCGTCGTCGCTGCACGTGCTGTGGCTGAACAACCTGGTCGGCGACGCCGTCATGGGGCCCGTGCTGGGCGGGCTCGGCCTGCTGCTGGTCGCGGTGCTGGTGCTCCGCTGGGGCGCCCGCGCGGCGACCGGCGAGTTCCGGGTGCACGTCGTGCGCCCGGAGAGCCCCACCGTGTCGACGCTCGTCCTCGCCCGGCCCGGCCGGCACGCCGGACCGTGGTTCCGGCCCGGCCAGTTCGCCTGGCTGCGGCTGGAGCGGATGTCGGTGGAGGAGCACCCGTTCACCATCGCGTCGTCGGCGTCCGACCGCGGCCGGGTCGAGTTCACCGTCCGGCACACCGGCGACTTCGCCGGGCGGTTGCGCGAGCTGCGTCGCGGCGACCCGGTCTGGGTGGACGGCCCCTACGGCTCGTTCACCCCGGACTCGGTGCCGTCCACCGGGCTCGTGCTGATCGCGGGCGGCGTCGGGATCACCCCGATGATGAGCATGCTGCGCACCGCCGCCGACCGCGGCGACCGGCGGCCGTACCGGCTGGTCGTGCACGCCCGTGACCGCGCCGACCTGCTGTTCCGGGCCGAGCTCGCGCACCTGCGCACGCTGATCGACCTGCAGGTCACCGAGGTGCTGCGCCGCCCGTCGGCGGACTGGTCCGGGGCGACCGGGCCGATCGACACCGCGCTGCTCGCCGCCGTCCTGACCGACCTCGACGACCCGGCCCGCCGGCTCGACTACTTCGTCTGCGGCCGACCGCAGCTCGTCGGCGACGTCCTCGCCACCCTCACCGCGCTCGGTGTCCCGGACGACCGGGTGCACACCGAGCAGTTCGCCCAGGTCTGAGAAGGGGAGGAAAACCCATGTCCCGCCGGATCCCCGGCCCGCTCCGCTGGTCGGTGCTCGCCGCACTGGCCGCGGTCGCCGCCGTCGTGCTCGCCCAGTACTGGGTGGCGACGTCGGCCGCCACCGACCAGCAGCAGGGGTGGACGCAGACCCGGTGGGGTCCGCTCGGCCCCGCCGACCGCGACCTGCTCCAGAAGGTGCGGCTCGCCGGTCTCTGGGAGGCCCCGACCGGGCAGCAGGGCGAGCAGCAGGCCACCTCACCCGCCGTCCGCGAGGTCGCCCGCAAGCTCGGCGGCGAGCACCACGACCTCGACGAGCTGGTCCGCTCCACCGCCGAACAGCTCGGGGTCCTGCTGCCCAGCAGGCCCAACGACCAGCAGATCGGCTGGATGAACGACCTGACGGCCCGCACCGGGACCGACTACGACCGCCAGTTCGTGCAGATCCTGCGCGCCGCGCACGGCTCGGTCCTGCCGGTGATCACCGACGTCAAGGTCGGCACCCGCAACGAGCTCATGCGGCAGTTCGCGAACGATGCGTCGGTGTACGTCTCCCGGCACATCGGCTATCTGGAGTCGACCGGGCTCGTCGACTACGCGGCGCTGCCCGCCCCGCCCGACCCGGTGCCGACCGGGACCCGCACCGCGTCCGACGTCGTCGTGCCGGCGCTGGTGGTCGGGGTCGCGCTGCTCGCCGCGGGCGGGCTGCTCATGACCCTGCACCGGCGCGGCCGCCCGGCCCCCGGCCCG
>NZ_WWFY01000562.1:0-4365 GCF_009864975.1 Pseudonocardia sp. SID8383 | reverse complement strand
GCCCGGCTGGTCGTGCTCTCGGCCGGAGCCGGGTCACCCACCGAGATCGCCGGGCTGCTCGCCGGCGCCGGATGGGGCGACTCGCGGATGACGGTGCTGGAGCGGCTCGGCGCGCCCGACGAGCGCCGGGTGTCCGCCACCGCCGCGGCCTGGCGGGGCGACGCGGACGCGCTGAACGTCGTCGCGCTCGAGTGCGTCCCTGACGCCGGGCTCGTCCCGCCGGGGGAGGCACCCGGCCTGCCCGACGACACCTACGACCACGACGGTCAGCTCACCAAGCGCGAGGTCCGCGCCGTCACCCTCGCCCACCTCGCGCCCCGCGCGGGGGAGCTGCTGTGGGACATCGGCGCCGGGTCCGGGTCGATCGGCATCGAGTGGATGCGCGCGCACCCGCGGTGCCGCGCGATCGCCGTCGAGACCCGCCCCGAGCGCGCCGACCGGGTCGCCGCCAATGCCGCGGCGCTCGGTGTCCCCGGACTGCGGGTGGTGACCGGTCCCGCGCCGGACGTACTGGCCGGGCTGGAACGGCCCGACGTCGTGTTCGTCGGCGGCGGGCTGACCCGCGAGGGCGTCCTCGACGCCTGCCTGGCCGCGCTGGGCCCGGGCGGTCGCCTGGTCGCCAACGCGGTCACCGTCCAGACCGAGGCGGCCCTGGCCGCCGCCCACGCCGCACACGGCGGGGACCTCGTACGGGTGCAGGTCGCCCGCGCCGTCCCCGTCGGCGGCTTCCACGGATGGCGCCCCGCCATGCCCGTGACCCTGTGGAGCTGGAGGAACGTTCTGTGAGGACCGAGCTGTGACGGTGCACTTCATCGGGGCCGGACCCGGTGCGGTCGACCTGCTGACGCTGCGGGCCCGCGACCTCATCGCGGCCGCGCCGGTCTGCCTCTACGCGGGCAGCCTGGTGCCGCCGGAGATGCTGGAGATCTGCCCGCCCGGCGCCCGCACCGTCGACACCGCGCTGATGACCCTCGACGAGATTCTCGACGAGATGGTGCGCGCGCACCGGCACGGGCTCGACGTCGCCCGCCTCGCCTCGGGGGACCCGTCGGTGTTCTCGGCGATGGCCGAGCAGATGCGCCGCCTGGAGACCGAGGGCGTGCCCTACGACGTGTGCCCCGGAGTCCCCGCCTACGCGGCGGCGGCCGCGGCGCTGGGCCGCGAGCTCACCGTCCCCACGGTCGCCCAGACCGTCACTCTCACCCGGATCGCCGCGCGCGCGACACCGATGCCGGAGAACGAGGGACTCGACAAGCTGGGCGCCGCCGGCGGCACCGTGGTGCTGCACCTGGCCGTGCACCGGATCGCCGAGGTCGTCGACGCCCTGGCCCCCTCCTACGGCGGCGACTGCCCGGCCGCGGTGGTGGCACACGCGTCGCGTGCGCACGAGATCGTGCTGCGCGGGACCCTGGAGCAGATGCCCAAGGCCGTCGACGAGGCCGGGATCCAGCGCACCGCCGTGATCATCGTCGGGGAGGCGCTGGCGGCCCGGCACTTCCCGGACTCGCACCTCTACAGCTCGGACCGCTGCCGGAGCTGAGGCCCGACCGTCCGTCCCCCGCTCGCCGCGCGCAGCCGGGATCTCGGCGCGCAAAGATCATCCGACGCGTCTGCGCATGGCCCACTTGATACGCCCGATCGGTGGATCGGATCCGTGTAGGAAGGGGAGAGCCGTGCACATCCGGAGTGTCGTCACCGCGATCGCGGTCGCGGCCGGCATCGCGCTGGCGGGCGTCGTCGCCGCCCCCACGGCGGGCGCCGCACCCGCCCCGCCGAGCGGGTGCCCACAGATCGAGACGATCGCCGTACGCGGCAGCACCGAGGCCCAGGGCGGCGGCAGCATCGCCGGTCCGCTGGCGTCGTCGATCCGGTCACGGTCGACGCAGACCGTCCGGACCCATGACCTGGTCTACCCGGCGACGCTGAGCAACTACGCGAGCAGCGTGCGCCAGGGGGTGTCCGCGCTGCGCAGCCGGCTGTCGTCGACGTCGTCGCAGTGCCCGTCCACCCGCTTCGTGCTGATCGGGTACTCGCAGGGTGCCCAGGTCGTCGGGGACACCCTGGCCGGCGGTGGCGTCCCCGGAGCCGACCGCATCCCGGCGGTGGTGCTGTTCGGCGACCCGACGTTCAACGGCCGTGAGAGCTACAACACCGGCAGCTACTCCGCGGCCCGCAACGGCGTGTTCCCGCGCTCCCGCGGCGCGCTGTCGGCCTACGCCTCGTCGATCCGCTCCTACTGCAACGCCACCGACAACTTCTGCCAGCGCGGGGCGAGCGGCGGCGGCCACTACCGCTACGCGAGCGACCGGACCGCCGCCACCACGTTCGCCCTGGGGCGGATCGGGGGCTGAACCCGGCTCAGTAGTCCTCGTGCCAGGCCCGGCCGTCGCGCTCGATCAGCGCGGTGGCCGAGGCCGGGCCGTGACTGCCCGCGGAGTAGGGGCGGGGCCGCTGGTCGGTGGCCTCCCAGGTCCGCAGGATCGGCTCGGCCCAGCGCCACGCGGCCTCGATCTCGTCGCGGCGCATGAACAGCGTCGGGTTGCCGCGCAGCACGTCCATGAGCAGCCGCTCGTAGGCGTCGGGCAGCCGGTCGCCGAAGGTGCGGGCGAAGCTCAGGTCCAGCGGCGCCGGGATCGGGCGGATCCCGCCGGGGCCGGGCTGCTTGGCCGTCATGTGCAGGCGGACGCCCTCGTCGGGCTGCAGCCGCAGGACGAGCCGGTTGGCCGGGATCTCCTCACCGAACGCCGGGAAGATCGAGTGCGGGACCGGCTTGAACTGCACCACGATCTCCGACGCGTGCGTCGCCAGTCGCTTGCCGGTGCGCAGGTAGAACGGCACCCCGGCCCAGCGCCAGTTGGCGACCTCGGCGCGCAGCGCCACGAAGGTCTCGGTCGAGGACCGCTCCCGCTCCCGCGGGGTCCCGGCGCGCGACTCGGCCAGCTCGGTGGCGTAGCCGGGCACGGCGGTGCCGTCGACGAGACCCTCGGCGTACTGCCCGCGCACGGTGTCGCGCACGACGTCCGGGCCGTCGAGCGGCCGCAGCGACTGCAGGACCTTGAGCTTCTCGTCGCGCACGCCCTCGCCGTCGATCTTGGCCGGCGGCTCCATCGCGACCAGGCACAGCAGCTGCAGCAGGTGGTTCTGCACCATGTCGCGCAGCGCGCCGGAGCCGTCGTAGTAGTCGGCGCGGTTCCCGACGCCGATCGACTCGGCGACGGTGATCTGCACGTGGTCGATCTGCGAGGCGTTCCACAGCGGCTCGAACAGGGAGTTGCCGAAGCGCAGGACCAGCAGGTTCTGCACCGTCTCCTTCCCGAGGTAGTGGTCGATCCGGTAGATCTGCTCCTCGGCGAAGACCGAGCCGACCTCGTCGTTGATCGCCTGCGCCGAGGCCAGGTCGGTGCCCAGCGGCTTCTCCAGCACGACGCGGGTGCGGTCGTCGACGATGCCGGCGGCCGCGCTGCCGACGCAGATCCGCCCGAACAGCTGCGGGGCGGAGGCGAGGTAGAGCACCCGGGTGCGCCTCGGGGAGGGTGCCCCGATCAGCTCCGACAGCAGCGACCAGTCGTCGTCGGCGACGTCGAGGGTCACGTGGTGCAGCCGGCCCAGGAAGCGGTGGTGCTGCGCGTCGTCGGCGCAGGCGTCGGGGCCTGCCCAGCGCGGCGCGGTGCGCCGCAGCTCGGAGTCGACCTTGTCGCGGTAGCCGGGGTCGTCGAGCCCTGATCGGGACACGGCGACGATGCGGGTGTCGTCGGCGAGCTGGCCGTCGCGGTCGCGGAGGTAGAGCGCCGGCAGCAGCTTGCGCATCGCGAGATCGCCGGTGCCGCCGAACACGACGACGTCGGCGGGGTCCATGACGGGAAGGGGGTGCGGCACGAGCCGTCTCCTCGGTAAGCGAACGGGTGCGGGTCGAGCGGTGCCAGGGCCCGCGTGACGGGCACTTCCGTACTGTACCGATTCCGTTCCGCTCACGAAAGGCGGAAGGGACCCCGGTCAGGTCAGCCGGCCCGCCCCGTCCGACGGCGTGCCCGGGAACACGACCGGTTCGGCCCAGCCGCGCTGCGCGAAGGCCTCCCGCACCGAGGCGGTGACCGCGGCCGCCCCGTCGGCCTCGACCAGTGCGATCACGCAGCCGCCGAAGCCGCCGCCGGTCATCCGCGCGCCGGTCGCGCCGCCGTCGCGGGCCGCCTCGACGGCCACGTCGACGTGCGGGACGGTGATCTCGAAGTCGTCGCGCATCGAGGTGTGCGAGGCGTCGAGCAGCGGCCCGATCGCCCGCGGGTCCGCGCCGCCCGACAGCAGCCGCACGGTCTCGACGACCCGGGCGTTCTCGGTCACGATGTGCCGGGCCCGGCGCCGGATCCG
>NZ_WWFY01000561.1:0-3096 GCF_009864975.1 Pseudonocardia sp. SID8383 | reverse complement strand
CGCCGCCGGGAACCCGCCGTACCCGGCGGGGGGTGCGGACGCGCCGACGCAGCGCACCCCACAGCAGCCCCCGGCGTTCCCGCCGCCGGACCCGGAGCGCCCGCACGGCGCCTGACCGGCTCCCGCGACGGTCCCGGCCGGGTGCCGGGACCGTCGTCTGTGGACGTCCGACGGTCCGTCGTCCACCCGTCGACCTGCGGGGCACCGGTTCTCCTCGGGGCCGGTGACGTGCCAGGATCGGCGGTGACGCGCCTGCGCGTCCCGGGGCCCGCACCACCCGCACGGGCCCGGAGCCGACGCTCCCGGGCGTGACCCCGCCCGGTGCGACCGAGGAGGTCTGCCGTGGACGAACCCCAGGCGTGGATACCGACCGACCCGCGGTCGCGGCCCAGCCACGACCAGGTCGTCGCCGGGCTGAAGGGCGTCGACGAGGGCGGACCGGAGCTCGTCCAGCTGCTCACCCCCGAGGGCGAGCGGGTGCCCGACGAGCGCTTCGACCGCTACGCCGCCGACATCACCGCCGAGGACCTGCGGTCGCTCTACCGGGACCTCGTCCTGGTCCGGCGGGCCGACCGCGAGGGCAACTCCCTGCAGCGCCAGGGCGAACTCGGCCTCTGGGTGCCGCTGCTCGGCCAGGAGGCCGCGCAGGTCGGCTCCGGCCGCGCGCTCGCACCCGAGGACATGTGCTTCCCCAGCTACCGCGAGCACGGCGTCGCCTGGTGCCGTGGGGTCGACCCGACCGAGCTGCTCGGCATCTTCCGCGGCACCGACCACGGCAGCTGGGACCCGGTCGCGACCCGGTTCCACCCGTACACGATCGTCATCGGCAACCAGTGCCTCAACGCCGCCGGCTACGCGATGGGCCAGCGCTTCGAGTCGAAGGTCGGCGGCAGCGCCGCCGGTGTCGGCACCGCCGACGGTGACACCGGAGAGGCCACCATCTGCTACTTCGGCGACGGCGCCACCAGCCAGGGCGACGTCCACGAGGGCTTCGTCTGGGCCGCCGCCTACGACGCGCCGCTGGTTTTCTTCTGCCAGAACAACCAGTGGGCGATCTCGGTGCCGGCCGAGCGCCAGACCCGGGTGCCGCTCTACCAGCGCGCCCGCGGCTACGGCTTCCCCGGCGTCCGGGTGGACGGCAACGACGTCCTCGCCTGCCTCGCCGTCACCCGCTGGGCGCTCGACGAGTGCCGCACCGGCAACGGCCCGGTGCTGATCGAGGCGTTCACCTACCGGATGGACTCCCACACCACCTCCGACGACGCGACCCGCTACCGGCTCGCCGACGAGGTCGAACTGTGGAAGCTCAAGGACCCGATCGAGCGGGTGCGGGTGCACCTGGCCCGGCGGCACGGCGTCGGTGCCGACTTCTTCGACGCCGTCGAGGCCGAGGCGGACGCGCTGGGCGAGCGGATGCGGGCGTTCTGCCGGGCGATGCCCCAGCCGGGTCCGGAGCGGATGTTCTCCCAGGTCTACGCCGAGGCGTCGCCGACGGTGGAGCGCCAGCGCGAGGAGTTCCTGGCCTACCACGCGTCGTTCGCGGACCAGGAGGGCTGAGCTGTGCCGACCACGATGGCGAAGGCGCTCAACGACGGCCTGCGTGCCGCGATGGAGCGCGACCCCAAGGTGCTGGTCATGGGTGAGGACGTCGGCCGGCTCGGCGGTGTCTTCCGCATCACCGACGGGCTGCAGAAGGACTTCGGCGAGCAGCGCGTGCTCGACACCCCGCTGTCGGAGTCCGGGATCATCGGCGCCGCGATCGGGCTCGCGGTGCGCGGGTTCCGGCCGGTCTGCGAGATCCAGTTCGACGGGTTCGTCTTCCCCGGCTACGACCAGATCGTGTCCCAGCTGGCGAAGCTGCGGTACCGGACGCAGGGCCGGGTGCCGGTGCCGGTCGTCGTCCGGATCCCCTACGGCGGCGGGATCGGTGCCGTCGAGCACCACTCCGAGTCGCCCGAGTCGCTGTTCGCGCACGTCGCGGGCCTGAAGGTGGTCACCTGCTCGACCCCGTCGGACGCGCACTGGATGATCCAGCAGGCCATCCTCTCCGACGACCCGGTGATCTTCTTCGAGCCGAAGCGCCGGTACTGGGAGAAGGGCGGGCTCGACGGCGCCGACCTGGCGTCGGCGTACCCGCTGCACGCGTCGCGGGTGGTGCGGACGGGCTCGGCGCTGACCGTCGCCACCTACGGGCCGATGGTGAAGACCTGCCTCGACGCGGCCGCCGCGGCCGCCGAGGAGGGCCGCGAACTCGAGGTGGTCGACCTGCGGTCGCTGTCCCCGCTCGACCTCGGCCCGGTCGCGGACTCGGTGCGCCGCACCGGACGGCTGGTCGTGGTGTCCGAGGCGCCCGCGGAGTCGTCGGTGACCTCCGAGGTCGCCGCCCGGATCCAGCAGGAGTGCTTCTTCTCGCTGGAGGCGCCGGTGCTCCGCGTGACCGGTTTCGACACGCCCTACCCGCCGTCGCGGCTGGAGGACGAGTACCTGCCGGACCTGGACCGGGTGCTCGACGCCGTCGATCGTTGCCTGGCCTGGTGAGGAGGAGCACATGCGTGAGCACTTCACGCTGCCCGACGTCGGCGAGGGGCTGACCGAGGCCGAGATCATCACCTGGCGGGTGGCGCCCGGGGACACGGTCGCGGTGAACGACGTGATCGTGGAGATCGAGACGGCGAAGGCGGCCGTGGAGCTGCCCTCGCCGTGGGCCGGGACGGTCGGGGAGCTGCTGGCCGAACCGGGCGCGACCGTCGCTGTGGGGACGCCGATCATCGCGATCGACACCGGTGGGACCGCGCCCGACGCCGGCGCCGACACCGGCGCGAAGATCGGTGAGGCGGGCAGGGACGGACGGATCGCGACGCTCGTCGGGTACGGGCCGCGGCAGGGCTCCGCCCGGCGACGGCCCCGGCGCGAGCCTACCGCCTCCGCTGCGCCGGCCGGGTCCGTCGCTGCGGGGGACCCCGTCGCCGGGGGCCCGGACGCCTCGGGGCCGGGTGCGGCCCCCGTCCCGTCGCCCCAGCAGTCGCTCGGGTCGCCCGAGCAGGCCGCTCCCGGGACGTCCACCGGAGCCGACCCGGGAGCCGGGGGCTCCGACGG
>NZ_WWFY01000560.1:0-3700 GCF_009864975.1 Pseudonocardia sp. SID8383 | reverse complement strand
CGCAGCCCGCTCGGCTACGACGCCGGACGCGAGCCCGACCGGGCCCGCCGCGAGCTCGCCGCGCTCGTCGGTGACCCCGGGCCGGTGCCTGCGACGGTCGGCGGCCGCGCGGTCCTGCGCTGGACCGAGACACCGGGCGACGGGACCGTCGTCGACTGGCACGTCGTGTTCTCCGGAACCGACGAGCTCGTCGCCGGGTGCCGGCGGCCGGTGGGCGCCCCGGTCGCCGCGGCCTGCGCCGAGGTCGTCGCGACGCTGCACCGGGTGCCCTGAGCCCCCGGCGTTCCCGGTCGCGAACGGTCCGCCCGGAACGGCCACGGCCACCGGCGCGCCCTGCCACTGTGCGCGGGCCGGGGGCACCGCGCCCCCGGGCCCGGGGAGCCGTCGACACGGCCGCGCCGGGTCCGATCAGGGGACGAGGTGGGACGTATGGCCGACGGGTTCGGCACGACGACCGAGGAGATGGTCCGCGCGGCGGGCCAGGTGCGGGCGGTGAGCGACGCCGTCAACGGCGAGCTCGGCCGCCTGCGCAGCCGGCTGGGACCGCTGCAGGGCCAGTGGTCCGGCACCGCGGCGACGGCGTTCGCCCAGCTGATGGCCAAGTGGGACACCGAGGCGCGGCGGCTGAACGAGGCGCTGGGCGCGATCGGTGAGCAGCTCGGCGGCACGGCGACGACGTACCAGCAGCAGGAGGACCAGAACCGCACCGCCATCACGTCGGTGCTCGGGTGAGGGGGAGCCACACCATGGGATCCGAGATCAAGGTCACCTTCAGCGCGCTCGAGACGGCGTCGGCCGACACCGCCGCGACGACCGCGCGCATCACCTCCCAGCTCGAGGACCTCCGGCGGCAACTGGCGCCGATGGTCGCGACCTGGACCGGCGACGCGGCGGCCACCTACCGGGCGTCGCAGCAGAAGTGGGACACCTCGGCGGCCGAGCTGACCGCCACCCTGGGCACCATCGGGAAGCTCGTCGGTCAGGCCGGTCAGAACTACCGGGCCACCGAGCAGGCGAACCGGGCCCGGTTCGCCTGACAGCCGGTCCGGGGGCCCGGACGACCCCCTTGCGTCCGCCCCCGGAACCGGCGGGTACGCTTGGCTCTCGTTGTGCAGCGGTGGAGACCCGCGGGCGCCGTCCTCCGGCGACAGCGGCGGGATCGAGCGTCCCTCCGGCGTCCACCAGCAGCACGCTGAGGAACCAGAGACTAGAGAGTGGGCCGGAACCCGTGCGGACGGCCCACCAGCCGAGAACGACGACGAGGTAGATCCGTGCCCACGTACAGCCCCAAGCCCGGCGACATCCAGCACGCCTGGCACGTGATCGACGCCGAGGACGTGCGCCTCGGTCGGCTCGCCACCCACGCTGCCACGCTGCTGCGCGGGAAGCACAAGCCGACCTACGCCCCGCACGTCGACAACGGCGACTTCGTGGTCATCGTGAACGCGGAGAAGATCTCGGTGTCCGGCAACAAGCGTGCCGACAAGTTCATCTACCGCCACTCCGGCTTCCCGGGTGGCCTCCGCCAGCGCTCCGTCGGTGAGATGATCGACAGCCAGCCCGACCGCCTCGTCGAGAAGGCGATCAAGGGCATGCTGCCGAAGAACCGTCTCGGCCGCGCCATGGCCAAGAAGCTGAAGGTCTACGCCGGTCCGGCGCACCCGCACGAGGCCCAGAAGCCGCAGCCGTTCGAGATCAAGCAGGTCAGCCAGTGACCACCCCGAGCAACGAAGAGGGACAGCCCGTGACCAGCCCCGAGAACGGACCCGACGAGGTCGTCGACGCGGTCGAGACCGAGGGTGCGGCCGCCGAGGCGACCGAGACCGAGGCCACCGAGACCGAGGTCGCCGACGTCGACTACACCATCGGTGACGCCGCCGACTTCGACGCCGACGAGTTCGCCGCCGAGGCACCCGTGCTGGGCGACCGCCCGGTCCAGACCGTCGGCCGCCGCAAGGAGGCCGTCGTCCGCGTCCGGCTGCTGCCGGGCACCGGTGGGTTCACCCTCAACGGCAAGCCGCTCGAGGTGTACTTCCCGAACAAGCTGCACCAGCAGATCGTGAAGGAGCCGCTGGTCCTCGTCGAGAAGACCGAGCGCTTCGACATCTTCGCCAACCTCAAGGGTGGCGGCACCGCGGGTCAGGCGGGCGCGCTGCGCCTGGCCATCGCCCGTGCGCTGGTCGAGCTGGACTCCGAGGACCGCCCGCCGCTGAAGAAGGCCGGCTGGCTGACCCGTGACGCCCGCGCCGTCGAGCGCAAGAAGTACGGCCTCAAGAAGGCCCGCAAGGCGCCCCAGTACTCCAAGCGCTGATCGCACACCGGATGCCTCGTCTCTTCGGAACCGACGGCGTCCGGGGCCTGGCCAACGGCGAACTCCTCACTCCGGAGTTCGCCGTTGGCGTCTGTGCCTCGGCCGCCCGCACGCTCTCGAACGGCTCCGGCCGCCGGCCCCTCGCGGTCGTCGGACGCGACCCCCGCGCGAGCGGCGAGATGCTCGAGGCCGCGGTCGTCGCCGGGCTCACCTCGGCCGGTGCGGACGCGATCCGGGTCGGTGTGCTGCCGACCCCGGGCGTCGCGCACCTGGTCGCCGAGACCGGCGCCGACCTCGGCGTGATGATCTCCGCGTCGCACAACCCGATGCCCGACAACGGCATCAAGCTCTTCGCCGCGGGCGGCCACAAGCTGCCCGACGACGTCGAGGACGCGATCGAGCAGCAGCTGGCCGCCGGGCTCGGCGCCCGCCCCACCGGGGAGGGCATCGGCCGCGTCTGGGACGCCCCGGACGCCACCGACGTCTACGTCGCGCACCTGCTCTCCGCCGCGCCCGGCTCGCTGTCCGGGCTGCGCGTGGTCGTGGACTGCGCGCACGGCGCCGCGGCGCTGGCCGCCCCGGAGGCCTACCGCCAGGCGGGCGCGGACGTGATCGCGCTGCACGCCGAGCCGGACGGGCTCAACATCAACGACGGCGTCGGGTCCACCCACCTGGAGCCGCTGCGGTCCGCGGTGCTCGAGCACGGCGCCGACCTCGGCATCGCCCACGACGGCGACGCCGACCGCTGCCTGGCCGTGGACGGGACGGGCGCCGTCGTCGACGGTGACCGGATCATGGCCGTGCTGGCGCTCGCCATGCGCGACGCCGGCGAGCTCGCCCACGACACGCTCGTCGCCACGGTGATGAGCAACCTGGGCCTGCACATCGCCATGCGCGAGGCCGGGATCACGCTGGACACCACCAGGGTCGGCGACCGCTACGTGCTGGAGCGGCTGCGCGAGGGCGGGTTCACCCTCGGCGGCGAGCAGTCCGGGCACGTGGTGCTGCCGGGCCACGCCACCACCGGCGACGGTCTGCTCACCGCCCTGCGGCTCATGTCGCGGGTCGCGCAGACCGGCACGTCGCTGGCCGAGCTCGCCTCCGTGGTCACCGTGCTGCCGCAGGTGCTGCGCAACGTGGCCGTCGCGGACAAGGACGCGGTCGCCGCGTCGGCGGACGTGGCCGAGGCCGTCGCCAAGGCCGAGGCCGAGCTGGGGGACACCGGCCGGGTGCTGCTGCGCCCGTCGGGCACCGAGCAGCTCGTCCGCGTGATGGTCGAGGCGCCCAGCGAGGGCGAGGCCGACGCCGTCGCGGGCCGGCTGGCCGAGGTCGTCGCCGCCGCGCGCTGACCCGCACACGCCGATCGGGGCCGTCACCCACACCGGGGGC
>NZ_WWFY01000057.1:0-3503 GCF_009864975.1 Pseudonocardia sp. SID8383 | reverse complement strand
CGACCAGCAGCCCGTCCCGGCAGGAGGCGACGCCGGTCGCCCCGGCCAGCCCGTCGGCCAGCGGGGTCCAGGAGCCGGGATGCCCGCGCCACACCCCGGTCCCGGTGGTCACGACCGTGTCACCGCGGTGCCGGGCGAGTCCGCGGACCCCGCCGCGGACCTCGGTGACGACGTCGCCGAGCACGGTGACGGCTCCGTCGGCCACCCGGGCCAGGGAGAAGTGGTCGGCGACGAGCGCACCCGCACCGTCGGCGGCCACGCCCCAGGGGCCGCACAGGCCCGCCGGCAGCGCCGTGGTCACCGTGCCGTCGACGCCGGCCCGGACCAGCCCGCCGTGGAAGGCGCCGGTCACCCAGGCCGCGCCGTCGGCGGTGAACACGACGTTGTCCGCGCCGCCGACGCCGGTGTCGAGGGTGGTGGTGATCCGCCCGTCGTCGGCGGTCCACAGGGCGCCGCGGTCGCCGTTGGACAGGATGCGCAGCCGTCCCGCGGGGTCGAAGCGCACGGCCACCGGCCGGTCCAGCCCGGTCAGCAGCCGTTCGGGGGTGCCGCCGTCGGGGTCGACCCGCCACACCTCGCCGGAGAGCAGGTGCGGGTAGTACAGGAGCTCGTCCGGGCCGACCTCCATCGCGTTGCCGAGCGCGAGCCCGGTCGCGAGCACCCGCGGCGGCCCGCCGGCCGGGTCGATCTCCAGCAGCCGGCCGTCCGGGCACAGCTCGTTGACGAACAGCCGCCCGCGGTGCCAGGCGATCCCGTCCGGGGCGGTGATCCCGTCGGCGACGACGGCCGTCGCCCCGTCGGGGGCCCGGCGCCACACCAGCCCGGCGGGCAGGTCGACCACGAACAGCTCGCCGTCGGCGCCGAACACGAGGTCGTCGGGTGCGGTGAGCGGCCCGTCCGGCCCGAGCACCGTCTCGAGCCCGCCGGTCGCCGGGTCGAACGCGGACACGGTCCCGCCGAGGAACTGCGCGATCCACAGCCGGCCGTCCGGGCCGGCCACGATCCCGTTGGACGCCCACAGCGGGTTCGGCGGGCACAGCGGCGCGGCGCGCAGCCCGGGTGCGGTCCGCACGGGTCCCCGGTCCGGCCCCGCGACCGGGCGCACGCTCACGCGTCCCCGCCGGGGAACACATCGTCCATCCCACCGGCGCGCCAGTCGCGCAGGATCTCGTGGAACTCGACCGGGCCGCCGCCGAACTGCTCGCTGCGCGTCCGCGGGCGGCCCTCGAAGTTGTAGTAGCCGGGCGTGCACCCGGCGAGGAAGGCGTGCTGGTCACGGGCCCGCTCGCGGATCGTCGCGACCCAGGCCGCCTCCGCCGCCGCGGTCGGCTCCACGACCCGCGCCCCGCGCCGCGCGGCCTCGGCGCAGACCGCCGCGATGTGCCCGGCCTGCTCGTCGAGCACGTGCGCGAAGTTCACCGACGCCGAGTTCTGCCCGGCGCCCACGTGGAACAGGTTGGGGAAGCCGCGGCTGACCCAGCCGTGCAGGGTGGACAGCCCGTCCGCCCAGTGCTCGGCGAGGGTGACGCCGTCGCGGCCGCGGATGTCGGCCCCGGCCCGGGTGGCGGGGTCCGCGCCGAGCTCGAACCCGGTGGCGAACACGATCGCGTCCACCGGGTACTCGACGCCGTCGACCACCAGGCCGTCGCGGGTGATCCGCTCGACGCCCTGCCCGGCCGTGTCGAGCAGGGTCACGTCCGGCCGGTTGAAGGTCTGCAGGTAGGTGTCGCTGAAGGTGGGCCGCTTGCACAGCTGGCGGTACCAGGGCTTGAGCGCCGCGGCCGTCGCCGGGTCGGTGACGATCTCGTCGACCCGGGCCCGGATCTCGTCCATCTTCTCGGCGTCGGCGATCTCCAGCGCCTCGGCCGGATCCTCGGTGCCCCGGGTCCGGGCGAGCCGCTGCGCGCCCCGGATCGGGGCGGTGTCGGTCCACCTGTCCGCGACGCCGTCGGGGCCGGAGGAGCCGTGCGGCGCCGGGCGCATGTCCATCAGGTGCAGGAAGTCCTCGCGACGGCGGCGCTGCCAGCCCGGGGTCAGTGCCCGCCACCAGGCCTCGTCGTAGGGGGCGTCGTCGCGGGTGTCGACCGACGACGGCGTCCGCTGCACGACGTAGAGGTGCCGCGCGGCCCCGGCCAGGTGCGGGACGCACTGGATCGCCGTCGCCCCGGTGCCGACCACCGCGAGGGTGCGGTCCCCGATCCGGTCGAGCGGGCCGCCCCGCTCGTCGCCGCCGGTCCAGCCGTAGTCCCACCGGCTGGTGTGGAAGGTGTGCCCGGCGAAGTCGGCGATGCCGGGGATCCCGGGCAGCTTGGGCCGGTTGAACGGCCCGGAGGAGATCACGACGAACCGGGCGGTGACCTCGTCGCCGCGGTCGGTGCCGACCTGCCAGGCCCGCGCGTCGTCGTCCCAGACCAGGGTGGTGACCTCGGTGTGGAACAGGGCGTCGCGGTAGAGATCGAAGCGCTCGCCGATGGCGCGGGCGTGCGCCCGGATCTCCCCGCCCGGTGGGTAGCGGCGGCTCGGCATCCCGCCGATCTCCTCCAGCAGCGGCAGGTAGATCGAACTCTCGATGTCGCAGGCGATACCGGGGTAGCGGTTCCAGTACCAGGTCCCGCCGAGGTCCCCGGCGACGTCGACGATCCGGATCCGCTCGTGGCCGGCCTGCCGCAGCCGGGCCGCGGCGACCAGCCCGCCGAAGCCGCCGCCGACGACCAGCACGTCCACCTCGTCGCGGACCGGGTCGCGGTCGGCGGGCCCGGACCACGGGTCGTCGGCGTAGAAGCCGAACTCGCCGGTCGAGGCCCGGTACTGGGCGGTGCCGTCGGGGCGCAGCCTGCGGTCGCGCTCGGCGCGGTAGCGCTCCCGCAGCCGGTCCAGGTCGGCCGCGGTGGGGTCGGTGGTCCCGGTCGTCGTCACGCTCGTGGCTCCCTCGACGTTGCATGATCACGTGCTCGACCAGCGTGGCACAAACTGCCAAATAGGCACTGTGAGACGAGCGTCTCGTGGCCGGTACCGGCCGATCTCCTTACTGTCGGGCAGTGACATGAAGACACTCGACGACACCAGACGCGGGCGTGCGCCGATGAGCGACCGCCGGCGCGAGCTGCAGCGCCTCGAGATCTCCCGTGCGGCTGTGGCGCTGTTCCGGGAGCACGGCGTGCACGCCACCAGCGGCGAGCGGATCGCCGAGGAGGTCGGGCTGTCCGGCCGGACATTGTGGCGCTGGTTCCGCACCAAGGAGAGCTGCGTGGAGCCGCTCCTCGCACGCAGCATCGACGCCGTCGTCGCGACGTTGCGGCGCTGGCCGGCGGGGGTGGGCCTCGACGAGCACCTGCTCGCCGAGTACCGCCCGCCCCAGGACCCGGTCGACGCCGCCGACGCCGACGCCGCGATGGCCGTCATCGCGCTGTCGCGCACCGAGCCCGGTCTGCGGGCGGTGTGGCTGGCGGTGCACGAGCGGGCCGAGCCGGTGCTCGCCGAGGTGATCGCGGCCCGCGCCGGCC
>NZ_WWFY01000559.1:0-4145 GCF_009864975.1 Pseudonocardia sp. SID8383 | reverse complement strand
CCCCGAGCGGCCCGCCGCCGGTGCCGGACCAGGGCAGCACGACCTGTGCCACCCGGCGCAGCTCCACCGGGTCCCCGCCGTCGTGCAGCGGCGCGGCAGGCCGGTACACCCCGGCGGCCCCGGTGGACTTGTCGACCAGCAGGGGCACGCCGTCGTCGCCGACCAGCAGCGCCTCGACGTCGCGCGGACCGTCGGGGTAGACCAGGTCGTGCACCCGTGGCGGCCCGGCCGGGGGCAGCACGACGAGCCGGACCGACCCGCGCAGTGCCCCGTTGTCGCCGGTGTCGGCGAGCCACAGCTCCCCGCCCGGTCCGAGGCCGAGGTCCTCGACATCGGTGACCGGGACGTCGGCCCGCCGGGTCCCGGTGACCGCACAGCCGGCCGGGTCCAGGGTGAACGCCCGCGCGGTCCCGCCGCCGTCGACGATGGCGTGGTAGCGCTGCGGGGCCACGCCGGGCGGGCCCTCGGCGACCAGCCCGGACAGCTCCGCCAGCCGCGGGTCGTCGATCGAGCAGGCCGGGGTCGCCCCGGGCGGCGGCGCGGCCGCACCCGTGAGTGCACCGGTCAGGCAGAGGACCGCGGTCAGGCGGCGGGCCACGATCCCGGGACCCCGCCGCCCGGCCGGTGGGACGCTCAGTGGCCCGCCGCCGTCGCCGGCAGGTCGGTGCCGGCCCCCGTCGGCAGGGCCGAGCCCGCCACCGCGAACGGCAGCACCGCGGTGCCCAGCTCGGGCTTCACCCGCGCCCGGATCCGGGTGCCGTCGGCGGTGTGTTCCTCGGCGAGGATCTCGCCGTCGTCGTGCAGCCGCGCGACCAGCGCACCCTCGGTGTAGGGCAGCAGGAGGTCGACCTCGTACTCCGGGCGCGGCAGTCGCTCGGCGATGCACTCCCGGAGCCGGCGGATCCCGGCGCCGCTGTGCGCGGAGACGAACACCGCGTCCGGCTGGGCGTGCCGCAGCCGGGCCAGCGCGAGGTCACCGGCCGCGTCGTTCTTGTTGATCACGAGCAGCTCGGGCGGCATCGTGTCGCCCGCAGCCTCACCGACCTCGACGAGCACCTGGCGGACCGCGGCGATCTGGTCGTCGGGCAGCGGGTCGGACCCGTCGACGACGTGCACCAGCAGGTCGGCCCGGGCTGCCTCCTCCAGCGTGGAGCGGAACGCCTCGACGAGCTGGTGCGGCAGGTGCCGCACGAACCCGACGGTGTCGGTGAGGGTGTACTCGTGCCCGTCGGGCGTCTGCGCCTTACGGGTGGTCGGGTCCAGCGTCGCGAACAGCGCGTCCTGCACCAGCACCCCGGCGTCGGTGAGCTGGTTGAGCAGGCTCGACTTGCCCGCGTTGGTGTAGCCGACGATCGCGACCGAGGGGATCTCGTTGCGGCGACGGCTGCCGCGCTGGGTCTCGCGGACCTGGCGCATCGCACCGATCTCGCGGCGCAGTTTCGACATGCGCGCGCGGATCCGGCGCCGGTCCAGCTCGATCTTCGTCTCACCGGGACCACGGCCACCGATACCGACACCCCCCGCGGCGCGGCCACCGACCTGCCGGGACAGCGCCTCACCCCAGCCGCGCAGCCGCGGCAGCAGGTAGGACAGCTGCGCGAGCTCGACCTGGGCCTTGCCGTCCCGCGAACGGGCGTGCTGGGCGAAGATGTCGAGGATCAGCGCGGTCCGGTCGATGACCTTGACCTTGAGCCGCTCCTCCAGCTGGCGGAGCTGGCCGGGTGACAGCTCGCCGTCGCAGATCACGGTGTCGGCGCCGGTGGCGCGGACGGTTCCGAGCAGCTCCTCGACCTTGCCGGAGCCGATGAACGTGGCCGGGTCCGGGCTGGAGCGGCGCTGGACGAGGCCGTCCATCACCTCGGAACCGGCGGTCTCGGCGAGGCGGGCCAGCTCGGTCATCGAGTTCTCGGCCTGCTCGGCCGTGCCCTCGGTCCAGACGCCGACGAGCACGACCCGCTCCAGCTGGAGCTTGCGGTACTCGACCTCGGTGATGTCGGTGAGCTCGGTGGACAGCCCGTGGATCCGGCGCAGCGACGTGCGCTCCTCCAGGTCGAGCTCGCCACCCGTCGGAACCGGGTTCGGCGCGGAGGGGGTCACGGAGGGGTGCGTGTGGGCATCAGTCATCTTGACCCCATCCTCCCACGTCGCGGGGCCCGTGTCCGCCCGGATTCGCGACGCTCAGGCGGGCGCGTCCCACCACGCCCGGTCCAGCTCCCCGGACGCGAGCAGTACGGCCGGGCCGTGCAGCGTCGTGGGCCCGGTCCGTTCGTCGGTACCCGCCTCCACCGTCACCCGCAGCAGCCCGCCCGGGACGGTGACCTGCACGTCGCCGGCGGAGTGCCCGGCGTGCCGCAGCGCGGCGACGGCGGCGGCGACGGTCCCGGTGCCGCAGGAGCGGGTCTCCCCCACGCCGCGCTCGTGCACCCGCATCCGGATGTGGCCGCCGTCGGCGGGACCGTCCAGCGGGGTCAGGAACTCGACGTTCACCCCGTTCGGGAACAGCGCCGGGTCGAACGAGGGCGCACGGGTCAGGTCGAGGGTGTCCGGGTCGGCCGCGGTGACGCAGGCCAGGTGCGGGTTGCCGACGTCGAGGGCGATGCCGTCGAAACGCGCGTCGCCGCTGGTGGCGACCGACGCGGGGCCGACGCCGACCGTGCCGAGCCCGACCGAGACCCCGTCCGGCCCGACCGCGGTGTCGAGCACCCCGTTCCGGGTGCCGACCGGCCCGCCGGTGGCCCAGCCGCACTCGTGCAGGTAGCGGGCGAACACGCGCAGGCCGTTGCCGCACATCTCGGCGAGCGAGCCGTCGGCGTTGCGGTAGTCCATGAACCACTCGACGCCGTCGGCCGGCTCACCGACGCCGGGCTCCCCGGCGAGCTCCGTCCAGCGCACGACCCGCAGCACACCGTCCGCGCCGAGGCCGCGGCGGCGGTCGCACAGCGCGGCGACGCGGGCCGGGGTGAGGTCGAGCGCGGCGTCCGGGTCGGGCAGCACCACGAAGTCGTTCTGCGTGCCGTGCCCCTTGCTGAACGCGATACCGCCGGTCATGCCACCAGCCTACGAGCGAGCACCGCGCGCGCCGAGGCCACCAGGTCCGGGTCGGCGCCGTCGAGCCAGTGGATGCGGCGGTCGCGGCGGAACCAGGAGCGCTGGCGGCGCACGAACCGCCGGGTCGCCCGGACCGTCTCCTCCCGGACACCGGCGAGGTCGGGGTGGGCCGGGTCGCGGTCGAGGGCCTCGATCACCTGCCGGTAGCCCAGCGCGCGGGACGCGGTGCGGCCCTGCGCCAGCCCGTGGCGGAGCAGGGCGCGGGTCTCGTCGACCAGACCGCCGTCGAGCATCCGGTCCACCCGCAGCGCGACGCGCTCGTCGAGCTCGGCGACGTCGCGGTCCACGCCGAGCAGCACGGCGTCGTAGCGGGGGGTGCCCGCGCCGGGCAGCGTCGCCCGGAACGGCCTGCCGGTCAGCGCGATCACCTCGAGCGCGCGGACGATCCGCCGCCCGTTCGAGGGCAGCACCTGCTCCGCGGCGACCGGGTCGACCGCGGCGAGGCGGGCGTGCAGCGCGCCGGACCCGTCGCGGTCCAGCTCGGCCTCCAGCGCGGCGCGCAGCTCCGGGTCGGTGCCGGGGAACTCCAGCTCGTCCAGCACGGCCTGCACGTAGAGACCCGAGCCGCCGACGAGCACCGGCGTACGTCCGGCGGCGCGCAGCTCCTCGACGACGGCGCGGGCCTCGCGCTGGTAGGCCGCGACCGAGGCGGTCTCGGTGACGTCGAGGACGTCGAGCTGGTGGTGGACGACGCCGCGCCGCTCGTGCGGGGTGAGCTTCGCGGTGCCGACGTCCATGCCGCGGTAGAGCTGCATCGCGTCGGCGTTGACGACCTCCCCGCCCAGCACCAGTGCCAGCTCCAGCCCGAGGTCCGACTTGCCGGTCGCGGTCGGCCCGACCACGACCACGAGCGGCGGTGCCGTCGACGGAGGGGCGCTCACGCCGGTTCCCACAGCGCCACGTGGTAGGCGACGCCGTAGGGCATCGAGGTGTGCCGGTGCGCCGCCGTCCAGGCCCGCCCGCGCGCGGCACCCGCGAGGACCTGCCAGGGCGCGCGGCCGGACGCCCAGAGCGCGGCGGCGCCGTCCGGGTCGAGC
>NZ_WWFY01000558.1:0-4219 GCF_009864975.1 Pseudonocardia sp. SID8383 | reverse complement strand
CGGCCCGCGGTGCGCAGCCGCCCCCGCAGGAACGCGTGCAGCGACGCGACGTCGGTGACCAGCCCCCGCTCGGCGGCCTCCTCCAGCCCGCCGGAGTGCACGTGCCCGCCGCCGGGGAACCGGGCGTCGGCGAGCACCAGTGACGCGAGACCCGCCATCAGAACAGGAAGTACCGCTGCGCCATCGGCAGCTCGCTCACCGGCGCGGGCTCGACGACGGCGCCGTCGATCGTCACCTCGAACGAGTCCGGGTCGACGCGCACGTCCGGGGTGGCGTCGTTGCGCAGCATCCCGGCCTTGCGCACCGAGCGGGTGTCGGCCACCGGCACCGCGGGCGTCGCCAGCCCGAGCCGCTCGGGAACGCCCGCCTCCAGCGCCGACGGCGCCATGAAGGTGAGCGAGCCGAGCGCGGCGGGGGTGTGGGCGTAGCCGAACATCGGGCGTCCGTAGACCGGGCCGGGCGTGGGGATGGAGGCGTTCGCGTCGCCCATCTGCGCCCACACGGCGAACCCGCCCTTGAGGACGACCTCGGGGCGCACCCCGAAGAACTTCGGCTCCCACAGCACCAGGTCGGCGAGCTTGCCGACCTCGACCGACCCGACGTGCTCGGCGGCGCCGTGGGCGAGTGCGGGGTTGATCGTGTACTTGGCGACGTAGCGCTGCGCACGCAGGTTGTCCGCCCGCTCGGAGTCACCGGGCAGCGGGCCGCGGGCGGCCTTCATGACGTGCGCGGTCTGCCAGGTCCGGATGACGACCTCGCCGATCCGGCCCATCGCCTGCGAGTCGCTCGACATCATCGAGATCGCGCCCAGGTCGTGCAGCACGTCCTCGGCGGCGATCGTCGTCGGGCGGATGCGGGACTCGGCGAAGGCCAGGTCCTCGGGCACCGACGGGTTCAGGTGGTGGCACACCATGAGCATGTCGAGGTGCTCGTCGAGGGTGTTCACGGTGTGCGGGCGGGTCGGGTTCGTCGACGACGGCAGCACGTGCGAGGTGCCGACGACCTCGATGATGTCCGGGGCGTGCCCGCCGCCGGCGCCCTCGGTGTGGAAGGCGTTGATCGAGCGCCCGGCGATCGCGGCCAGTGTGGACTGCAGGAACCCGGCCTCGTTGAGGGTGTCGGTGTGGATCGCGGCCTGCACGCCGGTCTCCTCGCACACCCGCAGGCAGGCGTCGATCGCCGCCGGGGTGGTGCCCCAGTCCTCGTGCAGTTTGAACCCGCCCGCCCCGGCGCGCAGCTGCTCGTGCAGCGCCTCGGCCGAGACCGTGTTGCCCTTGCCCATCAGCAGCAGGTTCACCGGCTGGTGGTCCATCGCCTGCAGCATCCGGCCGATGTTCCAGGGGCCGGGCGTGACGGTGGTGGCCTTCGACCCGTCGACCGGGCCGGTGCCGCCGCCGAACAGCGTCGTGACCCCGGACGCGAGCGCGGTCTCGACCAGCTGCGGGCAGATGAAGTGCACGTGCGCGTCGATCGCACCGGCGGTGAGGATGCGCCCGTTGCCCGCCAGCACCTCGGTGCCGGGCCCGATCACCAGCGCCGGGTCGACCCCGTCCATCGTGTCGGGGTTGCCGGCCTTGCCGATCCCGACGATCCGGCCGTCCTTCACCCCGACGTCGGCCTTCACCACTCCCCAGTGGTCGAGCACGACGGCGCCGGTGATCACCAGGTCCGGGCAGTCCGCGGCCAGGACGGCCGCCTGCCCCATCGACTCCCGGATCACCTTGCCGCCGCCGAACATGACCTCGTCGCCGGACGCCGGGCCGCGCGAGCGATCCTCGGTGACCTCGATCAGCAGGTTCGTGTCGGCGAGCCGGACCCGGTCCCCGACGGTCGGGCCGTACAGGTCGGCGTAGCGCGCGCGGTCGATGGTCACTGCTCGTAGCTCCGCTCGTCGAGGGCGCCGGCCCGTTCCGCACGCAGACCGGGGACCCGGCGCGCCCCGGCGATCGGCACCAGCGTCACCTCGCGCTCCACACCGGGCTCGAACCGCACCGACGTCCCGGCGGGGACGTCAAGCCGGTGTCCCCACGCGGCGTCGCGGTCGAAGGACAGTCCGGGGTTCGCAGCGGCGAAGTGGTAGTGCGACCCGACCTGCACCGGGCGGTCCGCGGCGTTGACCACGGTCAGCGTCAGCCGGGGGCGGCCGGGGTGCAGCTCGACCGGCTCGGTGCCGACGAGGATCTCGCCGGGCGTCATGCGATCGGCCCGTGCACGGTGACGAGCTTCGTGCCGTCCGGGAAGGTGGCCTCCACCTGCACCGAGTCGAGCATCTCCGGGACGCCGTCGAGGACGTCGTCGCGGGTCAGGACCTCCCGGCCGCTGCTCATCAGCTCGCTGACGGTGCGGCCGTCGCGGGCGCCCTCCAGGACGTGCTCGGTGATCAGCGCGACCGACTCCGGGTAGTTCATCCGCAGACCCCGCTCGCGACGCCTGCGGGCGACGTCGGCGGCGACGTGGACGAGGAGCTTGTCGCGCTCGCTCGGGCTGAGGTGCATGCCCCGCATTGTGTCCGGACCCGGGTTGCGACGGGATTGCCGGGAGGTTCCGAACGGTGTCCCGCCGGGGGCCCGATGACCGGGTCGACTGTCGGAACCTACGAAAGCCCCGCGACGAGCGGCCCGGGGTTCGTCGGAGACGGCGGTGCCGGGCGGTCCCGGCCCGGGCGCATGGTGATGCAGGTCGCAATCCGGCCCCCTCCGCGCGCCCTGCCCCGTCACACCCTCCGGCTCCCATCGAGGTCACCGATGCGCCTGCGCCGATCCACCAGCCGAACCACCGATCCCGCCCGCCCCGTCCACCCGGTCGACCGGGTGCCGCCCGCCGGACGGCTCGCCGTCTACGGCATGCAGCACGTGCTGGCGTTCTACGCCGGCGCCGTCGTCGTGCCGATCCTGCTCGCCAACGCCATCGGTCTCGACGAGCGCCAGCTCATCCACCTGATCAACGCCGACCTGTTCACCTGCGGCATCGCCTCGATCCTGCAGTCGGTCGGGATCGGCCGGATCGGGGTGCGGCTGCCGCTGCTGCAGGGCGTCACGTTCACCGCGGTCTCGCCGATGATCGCGATCGGGCTGGCCGCGGGTGGTGGCACCGCCGGGCTCACCACCATCTACGGCGCGGTGATCGTCGCCGGGCTGGTGACCTTCCTCGCCGCGCCCTACGTCGCGCGGCTGCTGCGCTTCTTCCCGCCGGTCGTCACCGGCACGGTGATCACCGTGATCGGGCTGGCGCTGCTGCCGGTCGCCGCGACCGACGCCGTCGGCGGCGCGAACGCCCCCGACCCCGGGAACCCGCTGTACCTCGGGCTCGCCCTCGGCACGCTCGCGGTGATCGTGCTGATCCAGCGGCTGTTCCGCGGTTTCCTCGCCACCGTCGCGGTGCTCGCCGGGCTCGTGCTCGGGACGCTGGCCGCGGTGCCGTTCGGTCTGGTCGACCTGTCCGCGGTGGGGGAGTCGGACTGGGTCGGGGTCACCACGCCGTTCCACTTCGGCTGGCCGCAGTTCTCGCTCGCCGCGATCCTGTCGATGATCGTCGTCATGATGATCACCGCGGTCGAGACGACCGGTGACGTGATCGCCACCGGCGAGATCGTGGACAAGAAGGTCGGGCCGGACGACGTCGCCCGCGCCCTGCGCGCCGACGGCGCCGCCACCACCCTGGGCGGTGTCGTCAACTCCTTCCCCTACACCTGCTTCGCCGAGAACGTCGGCCTCGTCCGGCTCACCCGGGTCTCCAGCCGCTGGGTGGTCGCCGCCGCGGGCGGTTTCATGATCCTCATCGGGCTGGTGCCGAAGGCCGGGGCGCTGGTCGCGGCCGTGCCGCACCCGGTGCTGGGCGGGGCGGCGCTGGCGATGTTCGCGACCGTCGCCGTCGTCGGGATCCAGACGCTGTCGCGGGTCGACTTCCGCGACCACCGCAACGTCGTCGTGGTCGGGTCCGGGCTCGGGGTCGCGCTGTTCGTGACCGTGCAGCCGGACGTGGCGCAGGCTCTGCCACAGTGGGCGGGCATCGTGCTCGGCTCCGGGATCACCGCGGGCAGCGTCGTCGCGATCGGGCTCAACCTGCTGTTCTTCCACACCGGGCGCCGCCGCGGCGCCGCCCCCGCGACGGCCGGCGGGGACACCGTGACCTTCGACCGGCTCGCCGGCGCCGACGCCGGGGAGTTCGCCGCGGTCCTCGGGCGGCTGTTCGAGGGCCCGACCGCGGTGCCCGGGCGGGT
>NZ_WWFY01000557.1:0-4730 GCF_009864975.1 Pseudonocardia sp. SID8383 | reverse complement strand
CTCGGGCCACGCCGCTCCGAACACGGCGTCCCCGCCCCCGCAGCCGACGTCGAGCACCGACGCCCCGGCGCAGGTCCACGCGGCGGCACGCTCGGCGATCGCCCGCGCCGCCCGGTGCGACGGCGTGTCGGCCGGCTCCGCGGGCGGGGTGAAGTCGGCGGGGTCGTGGGTCCACGGGTCGGCGGGGGCGTACCGGAGGACGTGGTCGGGGATCCCGCGGCCGAGCTGGCGTTCCCGCCACCGTTCCGCCGCGTCACCCATGAGGTGAGGATAGGGCCCGGTGGTTCTGTGGAGTTCCGGCCGGTCCCGGTCGGCCGGACAGGCCGTCCCCGTGCACCATCGACCCCGCCCACCCCGGTGGTGGCTGCCGCTCACCGTCCTCGTCGTGGTCTCCCGACCGCGCTGGTGCTGTGGGCGCAGCGCGAACCGCTGCCGTCGCCGGCCGAGGGCGCGGCGCTGCCGGTCGAGGCGGCGACGGGCCGGGAGCACTCCGGCGGCACCGCCGACTGCCCGGTCCTGGACGGTCCTCGGCTGCCGGATGCACGACGACGAGGACCGCCACGGTTGGCGCACCGTGCGCGTCGACGGGACGTGGGTGGAGGGCTACCGCGGGCGCACCCCGCAGGAGGTCGTGCGGACCCGCTGGGACGTCCCGGTGTCCGCCGACGGCGTCGCGGAGCTGGACGTGGTCGTCCCCGGCCCCGGCCCGACCGGGACCGACACGTCGGCCGGGGTCCTGATGTCCGCCGTGCGCGACCCGCTGCGCGCTGCGGGCCAGGACGCGGTGCTCCTGTCCCCGCGCTGCCCGCCGGTGCCCGAGGGCGCGACGGTCGCGTGCCGGATCGACGGGGTCCCGGCGACCGTCGAGGTCACCCCGGTCTCCGGCGCCGACCACCGCGTCCGTCTCACGGTGGCACCCCGCCCCTGAGCGGTGGTCGGCGCCGGTACCGGTCAGGCCCGGGCGACCGCGGCCGACAGCGTGACCGACGCGCCGTCGGGGCCGACGACCTGCCCGCTCGACCCGCCGTCCCCGGCGGCGCCGTAGGCGACCGAGGTCGCCAGCACCTCCCCGGCGACGAACGCCTCGTGGGTCCGGACGGCGTCGAGCACCGCGTCCGGCCCGTCGAGGGTCAGCGCGATCCGGTCGGACACGTCCAGACCCGCGTCACGGCGGGCCTGCTGCACGACGCGCACGACGTCGCGGGCGGTGCCCTCCGCGGCCAGCTCCGGCGTCACCGTGGTGTCGAGGACGACGAGCCCCGTGTTCCCGGGCAGGGCCTGGGTCCGCTCCGGGTCGGCGGCGACGAGCTTCTCGGTGAACTCGCCCGGCTGCAGCGCGATCCCCGCGGCCACGACGGTGTCGCCCTCCTGGGACCATTCCCCCGCCTTGACCGCGCGGATGCAGGTCTGGACGTCCTTGCCCAGGCGCGGTCCGGCGACCCGGGCGTTGACGGCGATCTCGAACCGGCCGTGCGTGGCGACGTCGTCGGTCAGCTCGACCGAGCGGACGTTGACCTCGTCGGCGAGCAGCCCGGTGAAGTCCTCCAGCGCCGTGGCGTCGCTCGCGGCGACGGTCAGCGCGGGCAGCGGCTGGCGCACCCGCACCTTCGCGGACTTGCGCAGCGACAGCGCCGCGCTCGCGACCTGCCGGATCCGGTCCATCCCGGCGACGAGGTCGGCGTCGTGCGGCAGCCCGGCTCCGGCCTCGCGCTGCGAGACCGACGGGTCGGACCCGGCGGGCCAGTCGGTGAGGTGCACCGACCGCTCCCCCGTGAGACCGCGCCAGATGGCCTCGGTGGTCAGCGGCAGCAGCGGCGCCGCGACCCGGCAGGTCACCTCCAGCACGGTGTGCAGGGTGTCGACGGCGTCCTGCCGCACGGCCGCGTCCCCGGACCAGAACCGCTCCCGGGACCGCCGGACGTACCAGTTGGTGAGGGTCTCGGCGTGGTCGCGGATGCGGTCGCAGGCCCCGGCGATGTCGTAGGCGTCCATCGCCGCGGTGACGCCGTCGACGAGGTCGGCGGTCTTGGCCAGCACGTACCGGTCGAGGACGTGCGGGCTGTCGGTGCGGAACGTGCCGCGCTCCCCGCCGGCGTAGAGCGACAGGAAGTACCAGGTGTTCCACAGCGGCAGGATCGCCTGGCGGACGCCCTCGCGGATGCCCTGCTCGGTGACGACGAGGTTGCCGCCGCGCAGGATCGGGCTCGCCATGAGGAACCACCGCATGGCGTCGCTGCCGTCGCGGTCGAATACCTCGTTGACGTCGGGATAGTTCTTGCGCGACTTGGACATCTTCGCGCCGTCGTCGCCCAGGACGATGCCGTGCGCGACGCAGTTGCGGAACGCGGGCCGGTCGAACAGGGCGGTGGCCAGCACGTGCAGCGTGTAGAACCAGCCGCGGGTCTGGCCGTTGTACTCGACGATGAAGTCGCCCGGGTAGTGGTGCTCGAACCAGTCGCGGTTCTCGAACGGGTAGTGGACCTGCGCGAACGGCATCGAGCCGGACTCGAACCAGCAGTCGAGCACCTCCGGCACCCGGCGCATGGTCGAGCGCCCGGTCGGGTCGTCCGGGTTGGGCCGGGTCAGCTGGTCGACGTAGGGCCGGTGCAGGTCGGTCGGGCGCACGCCGAAGTCGCGCTCGATCTCGTCGAGCGAGCCGTAGACGTCGGTGCGCGGGTGGCGCGGGTCGTCGGACTGCCACACAGGGATCGGGCTGCCCCAGTAGCGGTTGCGGGAGATGCCCCAGTCGCGGGCGCCCTCCAGCCACTTGCCGAACTGGCCGTCGCGCACGTGCGCGGGCGTCCAGTCGATCTCCTGGTTGAGCTCGACCATCCGGTCCCGGAACCGGGTGACGCGTACGAACCAGGAGTCGACGGCGCGCTGGATCAACGCGTTGCCGCAGCGCCAGCAGTGCGGGTACGGGTGGTCGTAGGTCTCGTGGCGCAGCAGGACGCCCTGCGCATGCGCGTTGCCGTCCTTGAGGTCGCGGATGACCTGCGGGTTCGCGTCGAACACCTGCATGCCGGCGTACGGCGGGACCTCGGTGGTGAACTCGCCGCGGGAGTCGACCGGGTTGACGACCTCGATGCCGGCCGCGTCGGTGACCTCCTTGTCCTCCTCACCGAAGGCGGGGGCGATGTGGACCAGCCCGGTGCCGTCCTCGGTGGTGACGTAGTCCGCGGCGAGCACCCGGTGGGCGTTCTCGCGGCCGGTGAAGAAGTCGAACGGCGGGGTGTAGCTCGCGCCGAGCAGATCCGACCCCGTCACCCGCGCCAGGACCGGCGGCTCCTCCCCCAGCTCGCGGGCGTACGCGGTGACCCGGGCCTCCGCGAGCAGCCAGCGCTCGGAGTTCGCCTCCACGACCACGTAGTCGACGTCGGGGTGCACGGCCACGGCGAGGTTCGACGGCAGGGTCCACGGAGTGGTCGTCCAGACCAGGGCGAGGGCGCCGTCGGTCTCCGGGCGGTCCGGCGTCGCCAGGCGCAGCCCGACGGTGACGGCCGGGTCCTGCCGGTCGGTGTAGACGTCGTCCATCTTGGTCTCGGTGGCGCTGAGCGGTGTCTCGCAGCGCCAGCAGTACCAGAGCACCCGGAAGCCGGAGTAGACGAGACCCTTGTCCCACAGCGACTTGAACGCCCAGAGGACGGACTCCATGTAGTCCAGGTCCAGGGTCTTGTAGTCGTTGTCGAAGTCGACCCAGCGGGCCTGGCGGGTCACGTAGTCGCGCCACTCGCCGGTGTAGCGCAGCACGGACGTACGGCATGCCTCGTTGAACGCGGCGACGCCCATCTCGTCGATCTCGGACTTGTGCTTGATGCCGAGCTGGTTCTCGGTCTCGACCTCGGCGGGCAGGCCGTGGGTGTCCCAGCCGAAGCGGCGCTCGACCCGGTGGCCGCGCATGGTGCGGTACCGCGGGACGACGTCCTTGACGTAACCGGTCAGCAGGTGGCCGTAGTGCGGGAGGCCGTTGGCGAAGGGCGGACCGTCGTAGAAGACGTACTCGTCGGCCCCGTTCTCGCCGGCGGGGCGCCGGTCGACCGACGCGCGGAAGGTGTCGTCGGTGTCCCACGACGCGAGCACGTCCTGCTCGAGCGTCGGGAACGACGGGTGCGCCGGGACGTCGGGATAGCCGCTCACGTGTGTCGCTCCTCGTGCGTGCTCTCGCTTCGCACGGGGACGACGACGGCTCTGGAGAGCCGGGCCGCGGTACCACCCCGCTTGCCCGTGCACGGGTGCACGGGCCTCTCTTTCGACGGCGATGACGGGCCGCACCCGTCCGGTTCTACTCCGGCCCGGGGCCGTTTCTTCCGGAGGCTCCCCGGTGATGGCCGGATCGGTGCCTGTGGAACCAGGGTAGCGCGCGGTCGCACCCCGTTATTCCGTGGGGCGCGCCGCGCTGCTGGTCAGCGGGCCTGGGCGGGGTGGCGGTCGCCGAGGGTCCGGTTCGGTGCGCACCAGCCGCACGGCGTGAACCCGAGCTCGACGGCCTCGCTGACCGGCAGCGGGATCACCGGGCGACCGGTGAGGGCCCGGCAGGTCTGCACGTGGTACCGGGGGTGTTCGTCGATGACGAGCACCTCGTCGGGCAGGCGCGCGGCGAGTGCGGCGAGGGTCGGGTCGCGCGGCTCCTCCGGGGAGTCGCCGTCGGTCCCGGTGGGCGCGTCGGCCCCGACGGCGTCGGCCGGGGTGCCGTTCGTGTCCACGCCGGCTCCGGCGGGCGTGCCCGCCGG
>NZ_WWFY01000556.1:0-4806 GCF_009864975.1 Pseudonocardia sp. SID8383 | reverse complement strand
CGGCGGCGGCCAGCCAGTCCCGGGCGCGCTCGCGGTACCGGGCGGCCTGGGCGTCGTCGGCGAACCCCTCGCCGGTCCAGTGCCGGTCCACCAGGGACGCGGCCTGCTCCGGGGTGCGCCGCTCGGCGGGCAGGGCCGCCAGCGACCGCAGCGCCAGGTGCACGACCGCACCGATCGTGGTGTGGGCGAACCCGCCGCCGCGCGGCGGGGCCGGGCGGTCGACGTGCAACATCCGGTAGCGGCGCGGGCAGGCGTCCCAGGTGTCGAGCCGGGCCGGGGTGACCCGGTGCAGCGCGGTCGCACCGAAGCCGGGGTCGAGCAGGTCCAGGCCGAGCTGACCGTCCGGGGTCCCGGTGGCGGGAGCGGTGGTCCGGGCCATGGGCGCCACGGTACTCCGGGACGGTCACCGACCGTCGATCACTCCCGGCGACGCACCGTCACGCGGTGCCGCCGGATCCGCCGTGCAGCACGGGGACGCCGGTGGCCCGTTCGGTCAGTGCCGCGTAGACCTCCGGGTCGGTCGTCTCCTCGGCGAGCGGGGTCGTCTTGTTCGTGCCGTGGTAGTCGCTGGAGCCGGTCGTGAGCAGGCCGTGCTCGACGGTGATCCCGCGCAGCAGCTCGCGGTCGGCCGGGGCGTGGTTCGGGTGGTCGACCTCGATCCCGCCCAGCCCCCAGCCGACGAGGTCGACGAGCACCGACGGCTCCACGACCACACCGCGCTTGCGGGCCAGTGGGTGCGCGAACACCGCGACCCCGCCCGCCGCGACGATCATCTCGACGGCCGTCTCGACCCGGGTGTCGGCCCGCGGCACGTAGTAGGGGCTGTCGTTGTGCAGCAGCTCGGAGAAGGCCTCGTCGACCGACCCGACGACGCCGGCCGCGACGAGCGCCCGGGCCAGGTGCGGCCGGCCCGCGCTGCCGCCCTCGGGCAGGTGTGCGAACACGGTGTCGACGTCGACCGGGTACCCGTCGGCGGCCATCCGCCCGATCATCGTCTCCAGTCGCTGCACGCGCTCGGACCGCAGCCGCTCCTGCTCCGCGACGATCGCGGCGTGCTCCGGGTCGAACAGGTAGCCGAGCAGGTGTACCGAGCAGCGCGGCTCGCCCGTGCGGCCGGTCGGGCTCAGGCAGGAGAACTCCGCGCCGCGCACCAGCGCGAGACCGGCCGGCAGCGCGGCCCCCGCCTCGGCCCACCCGGCGGTGGTGTCGTGGTCGGTGATCGCGACGACGTCGAGCCCCGCGGCGCCGGCCGCCCGGACCAGCCCGGCCGGGGAGTCGGTGCCGTCGGACGCGGTGGAGTGGGCGTGCAGATCGATGACGGACACGTGACCGACACTAGCGCCGCGCGGCGCGCGCGCATCCCGCGACGGGACACACGGGTCAGCGCCGCCAGCGCGGTTTGGCGAGCATGCCGGTCGCGCGGGTCTTGCCCTTCTCCCCGAAGACCAGCTCGGAGAGCGCCTCGTAGATCTCCTCGGGGCGCGGCATGTAGTCGATGCGGTTCAGCGCCTGGATCTGGCCCGCGGACTCGACGACCATCGTCCCGTAGCCGAGCATGCGCCCGGACAGCGAACGCTGGAACGTCAGGTCGGTGACCTTGCCCAGGGGCATCATGCCGACGTTGTGCACGATGATCCCCTGGGCGATCATCACCCGCTTGTCGGTGATCACGATCCGCTCGATCCACCAGAGGATCGACAGCGCCGTGTAGCGCAGGACCGCGACGACGACCAGGTAGAACGCCAGGTTGTCGACCACGACGTCCAGCACCGGGTCGACCCCGGGCCGGTCGAGCAGCTGCTCGACACCGATCACCACGAGGATGAACAGCGCCGTCTGCCAGATGTGTTTGACCATCACCGCCCAGTGCTGGCGCACACGGATGACGCGCCGCTCCGTGGGGAGCAGGTACTCGTCGATCTCCCGGGGCGCGAGCACGGGCTCAGATCAGGTTGGTGACGAAGGTCGAGACGGACTGCGCCGCGTCGTAGAGGATGTTGCCCACGTTCGAGACCGAACCGGCCGCACCATTGGGATTGGTGATCACCAGGAAGATCCCCAGCGCCACCGCTACCAGGATCAGGATCTTCTTCACGTTCCCTGCCCACCCGTTTCTCGGTGTGTCGGACACACAGACATGTCATTGGTACCGGAGGGCCGACTGGCCCCGGTACCGGCACCCGAGCAGCGTACCGTCGTTCCGGATGACCGACAGTAGCCGACACGTCGCCTGCGTGGGTGGAATCGTGTTCGACCCGGACGGACGATTGCTGCTCGTCCGCAGGGCGAACGAGCCTGGTCGGGGGCTCTGGTCGGTCCCCGGCGGCCGGGTCGAGGCGGGCGAGAGCGAGCACGAGGCCGTGGTCCGCGAGCTCGCCGAGGAGACCGGTCTGACGGTCGTCCCCGGGCGCCTGGCTGGGGTGGTCCTCCGCGGCCCGTACCGGATCGCCGACTACCTCTGCACCCTCGCGACCGGCGACGGCATCCCGCGGGCCGGCGACGACGCCACCGACGCCCGGTTCGTCGACCGGGCGGACTACGCGACGCTGGCCGTCGTCGAGGGCCTGACCGAGACCCTCGGCGGCTGGGACTGCCTGCCCCGGACCTGACCGCCACGGCGGGTGCCCGTCCGGCCCCGCGGTATGCGTGTGGGTGACACACGACGGCCCCCGCTCCGGGACGGAGTCGGGGGCCGGTGCCGGCGTGGTGTGCCGCGGGTCAGACCTGCGGCGTGGGGCGGCCGGGCTGCTCCCCGCCGCGGCTGTCGCCGTAGGACCGCTTGGGCACCATGACCTTGCGGCGGAAGGTGCACACGACGGTGCCGTCCTGCTTGTAGCCGCGGGTCTCGACGTACACGACGCCGCGGTCGTCCTTCGACTTCGACGGGGTCTTGTCGAGGACCTCGGTCTCGCCGTAGATCGTGTCGCCGTGGAAGGTCGGCTTCGTGTGCTTGAGCGACTCGACCTCGAGGTTCGCGATCGCCTTGCCCGACACGTCCGGCACGGACATGCCCAGCAGCAGCGAGTAGATGTAGTTGCCGACCACGACGTTCTTGCCGAAGTCGGTCGTCTCCTCCGCGTAGTGCGCATCCATGTGCAGCGGGTGGTGGTTCATGGTGAGGAGGCAGAACAGGTGGTCGTCGTACTCGGTGACCGTCTTGCCGGGCCAGTGCTTGTAGACCGCACCGACCTCGAACTCCTCGTAGTAGCGCCCGAACTGCACCGTTCACGCTCCCATCACGCTGTCGATTCGTTGCGGGAGTAATCTATCCGGTGGCCCGCGCGAGGAAGGGCGGTCCGGCTCACACGTGCACGGTCGGGGATGTCACATCTCGGTGACGTCCGCCGGCGCACGGACGAGACACAGGACGTCCACCGGAACAGCTAGGGAGGTGAGTGCGGTGTCCGCGTCCCAGACACCGGCGAGCAGTAGGTGCCGCCTCCCGCTGCACACGGCCCCGGAGTACGTCACGGGCTGATCCCGGCGGGAGGCGAGTTCCGGCCCGGCGGCCGCCCTGCGCGGTCGCACCGTTCCCCGGTGCCGCTCGCCCCCGAGCCGCACCGGCACGCCCGGAGGTGGTCCTCGTGATGCCCTCGCTCTCCCAGCTCCGCCCCACCATCCGCCCGTCCCGCCGCGCCGAGCGCGCCGCGGCGCGGGCCGCCGCGAGCCCGCCCGTCCGGCTGCGTGTCCCACTGTCCGCCTACGTCGTCGACTGTGCCGTCTACGTCGACGGCCGCCGGCTTCCCGGCCGCTGGACCCACGACGAGGCGATCGCCGAGGTCCGCGAGCGCGGCGAGGGCTTCGTCTGGATCGGGCTGCACGAGCCGGACTCCGAGCAGATCGCCGGCGTCGCCGAGACCTACGGGCTGCACGAGCTCGCCGTCGAGGACGCGGTGCACGCGCACAACCGCCCCAAGCTCGAGCGCTACGACGACACGCTGTTCATGGTGCTCAAGACCGTCCGCTACGTCGGGCACGCCGACCCGACGACGTCGAACGAGATCGTCGAGACCGGTGAGGTCATGGCCTTCCTCGGGCGCGACTTCGTCGTGACCGTCCGGCACGGCCGCCACACCGGCCTGCGGGAGGTACGGCGGCGGCTCGAGGACGACCCGGAGCAGCTGTCCCTCGGCCCGGCGGCGGTGCTGCACGCCATCGCCGACCACGTCGTCGACTCCTACATCGAGGTCTGCGGGCAGATCGAGGACGACATCGACGCCGTCGAGGCCGAGGTGTTCTCGCCGCGCTCGACGATGAACCCCGAGCAGATCTACGTCATGAAGCGCGAGATCCTCGACCTGCGTCGTGCGGTGATGCCGCTGGTCGGGCCGATGCGCAAGCTCGCCGAGGGCTACAGCGCGCTGGTCCCGCACGACGTGCGGTCCTACTTCCGCGACGTCGACGACCACCTCGGCGGCGTCGCCGAACAGGTGGCCGGTTTCAACGAGCTGCTGACCACCCTGGTCGACGCGGTCCTCGCGAAGATCAGCATGCGGCAGAACAACGACATGCGGAAGATCACCGCCTACGCGGGCCTGATCTCCGTGCCGACGATGATCGCCGGCGTCTACGGCATGAACTTCGACTCGATGCCCGAGCTGCACTGGGACTTCGGGTACCCGATGGTCCTGATCGTCATCGCGACGCTGTGCGGGCTGCTGTACCGCAACTTCCGCCGCAACGGCTGGCTGTAGGCCTGGGACGCCCGCCGGTCAGACCCGGCGGGTGCCCGTCGGCGGGGTCGGCGGCTCGTCGTCCCCGGCGGGCGGGAGCGCGTCCCCGGGGCGTGGCCGCGGGGGGCCGGGG
>NZ_WWFY01000555.1:0-6968 GCF_009864975.1 Pseudonocardia sp. SID8383 | reverse complement strand
CGGCCGCCCGTCCGGCCCGGGGCGGCGTGGCCGGACGCCCCGGTAGTCCTCGTCCCGCGCGGTGCCCGCCCCGACGAGCACGCAGTCGGCCGACCGTCGCAGGGCGCGGAACAGGTCGCGGTCGGCCGGGGTGGACAGGCCACCGGACCCCGCTCCGCCTGCCGTCACGGCCCCGTCGGCGGAGCTGACCATGACCGCGGTGACCCGCGGCCGGACGGGCGGGGGACCGGACGCGGAGGGTTCGATGGGCACCGCCCGAGCATCCCGCCGTGCGGGCGGCGTGACGCACGGGGGTGTTCTGTCGTAGGGCAGCCTCACTTATGGTGAGCGGAGCCGCACCGGACGGGTGGGGCATCCGGTCGAGCAGGGGGCCACGAGCAAGGTGAACGCGATCCGCGTCCGACCACCGTCGGTGGAACAACCGGCGCCCCCACGGCGGTCGCTCCGGCGCAGGCGGTTGCTCGGCCTCGCCGCCCTGACCACGGCGCTGCTGCTCGCGGTACTCGCCAGCATCGCGATCGGGACCAAGGTCATCCCGGTGAACGAGGTGTTCTCCGCGCTGGTCGCCCCGACCGGCAGCGAGAACGACGTGGTCATCCGTTCCCTGCGGATCCCGCGCACCCTGCTCGGGGTACTGGTCGGGATCGCGCTCGGCCTGGCCGGCGCGCTCGTGCAGGGCTTCACCCGCAACCCGCTCGGCGACCCCGGCCTGCTGGGCGTCAACGCGGGTGCGGCGTTCTTCGTCGTCCTCGGCATCTACGTCTTCGGTGTCAGCACGCTGTTCGGCTACGTCTGGTTCGCCTTCGCCGGGGCGCTGGTCGCCAGCGTCGTGGTGTTCGTGATCGGCACCCGGGCACCCGGCGGCGCCACCCCTGTGTCGCTGGCCCTGGCCGGTGCGGCGGTCAGCTTCCTGCTGCAGGCGGGTACGTCCTCGGTGGTGCTGCTGGACGAGACCAGCCTCGACGCCTACCGGTTCTGGGTGGTCGGCTCGCTCGCCGGGCGCGACGCCGCGGTCGGTGGCCAGGTGGTGTGGTTCATCCTCGCGGGCACGGCGCTGGCGCTGGCCAGCGCGCCCGCCCTCAACGCGCTCTCCCTCGGCGACGACGTCGCCACCTCGCTGGGGCACTCGGTCCGCCGGACCCGGGTGGTCGGCGTCGTCGCGATCACGCTGCTCGCGGGGGCGGCCACCGCCGCCTGCGGGCCGATCGTGTTCCTCGGACTGATCGTCCCGCACGTCGTCCGGGTGTTCACCGGGCCCGACCACCGCTGGCTGCTGCCCGCCTCCGGGCTCGCCGGGGCGGTGCTGCTGCTGCTCGCCGACGTCGTCGGACGGGTGGTGGCCCGCCCCGGTGAGCTGCAGGTCGGCATCGTGGTCGCGTTGATCGGCGGGCCGTTCTTCATCGCGCTCGTGCGCCGTCGCAAGCTGGGGGCCGTGTGAGCACCGTGACCGAACCCGGCCCGCCGAGCACGGTGGCCGTCCCCGGCCGTCGCGCCGTCCGCGCGGGCCGCTTCTCCGGCGTGCTGCGCATCCGCACCGCGGTCGTGCTGCTCGCCTGTGCCGTCGCGCTGGTGCTCGCCGCCGCGGTCAACATGGGCCGCGGCGACTACCCGATCGCGATCACCGACGTGCTGGCGACGCTGTTCGGCGGCGGTGACGCCGGTCAGCAGCTCGTCGTGCTCGAGCTGCGGCTCCCGCGCACCCTGGTCGGTGCGCTGGTCGGCGGCGCGCTGGCCGTCTCGGGCGCGATCCTGCAGTCGGTCGCCCGCAACCCCCTCGCGAGCCCGGACATCATCGGCGTCCAGTGGGGCGCCAGTGCGGCAGCGGTGTTCGTCATCGTGCTCGGGGGTGGCGTGGCCGGGGTCGGCGGCGCCTTCGCCTCGCTCGGCATCCCGCTCGCCGCCCTGATCGGCGGGCTCGTGTCGTCGGCCGCGGTGTACGTCCTGGCCTGGCGCAAGGGCATCCAGGGCTTCCGGCTCGTGCTGATCGGCATCGGGATCCAGGCCGTGCTCGTCGCCGCGGTGCAGTGGCTGCTGACCGTCGCCCAGATCTACCAGGCCGCCCAGGCCCAGGTCTGGCTCAACGGCAGCCTGAACGCGCGCAGCTGGAACGAGGTCGTCCCGCTGTCGATCTCCATGCTGGTGCTCGTGCCCGCGGCGCTGGCCCTGGTGCACCTGCTCGGCGCCCTGCGCTTCGACGACGACACCGCCCGCGGCCTCGGCGTGCGGGTGAACGGCGCCCGCACCGCGCTGCTGCTCGTCTCCGTCGGGCTCGCCTCGGTCGCGACCGCGGCCGCCGGCCCGATCGCCTTCGTCGCACTGGTCACCCCGCAGATCGCGCGCCGGCTCTGCCGGGTCG
Source organism: Pseudonocardia sp. SID8383 (assembly GCF_009864975.1). Lineage (NCBI taxonomy): Bacteria > Bacillati > Actinomycetota > Actinomycetes > Pseudonocardiales > Pseudonocardiaceae > Pseudonocardia > Pseudonocardia sp. SID8383. The sequence goes on along the minus strand of NZ_WWFY01000555.1, from coordinate 4,612 downwards.
GGACCCCGCCGATCGGGGTCTCCCTCGTGCTGGGCGCGGCACTGACCGTGCTGTCCGACCTGATCGCCCGCACCGCACTGGGGTCCGTCGAGCTCCCGGTCGGCATCGTGACCGCGGTGCTCGGCGCCCCGTTCCTGCTGTACCTGCTCGCCCGCACCCGCCAGGAGGCCCGTCGATGAGCACCGTCGAGGACATCAGCGTCGCGGAGGCCACCACCTCCCGGACGACGACGGCGGGCGACCCCGTCCGTCCCGGTGTGGTCCGGCTGTCGGCCGAGCAGGTCACGCTCGGCTACGGCGACCGCACCATCGTCGACGGGCTCGACCTGGAGGTGCAGCCCGGCGCGGTCACCACCGTCATCGGCCCGAACGGCTGCGGCAAGTCCACCGTGCTGCGGGCGCTGGGGCGGCTGCTGCCCGCCCGGACCGGTCAGGTGCTGCTCGACGGCAAGCGGATCGACCGCACCCCGACCAGGGAGGTCGCCCGGGTGCTGGGGATCCTGCCGCAGTCGCCGCTGGCGCCCGAGGGGCTGACCGTCGGCGACCTCGTCGCCCGCGGGCGGCACCCGCACCAGGCCTGGTACCGGCAGTGGTCCTCGGACGACGAGCGCGCCGTCGCCGAGGCGCTGACCTGGACGGGCCTGTCCGACCTCGCCGAGCGTCCGGTCGACGAGCTGTCCGGTGGCCAGCGCCAGCGGGCCTGGATCTCGATGGCCCTGGCGCAGCAGACCGACCTGCTGCTGCTCGACGAGCCGACCACCTTCCTCGACCTGGCCCACCAGGTCGACGTGCTGGAGCTGGTGCGGCGGTTGCAGTCCGAGGCGGGCCGCACCGTGGTGATGGTGCTGCACGACCTGAATCTCGCCGCCCGCTACGCCGACCGGCTCGTCGCGATGAAGGACGGCCGGATCGTCGCGGCGGGGTCGCCGGCCGAGATCGTCACCGAGGAGCTGCTGGCCGAGGTGTTCGGGCTGCGGGCGCGGGTGCTGCCCGACCCGGTGACCGGCACCCCGCTGGTCGTGCCGGACGCGGGCCCGTCGCTGCGTGCCCCGGAGCCGATCGCCGAGGCATGATCTCCGGCGTGACCTCCGGCGACCGACCGCCCTTCCTCGCCACCCGCGCGGTGCACGCGGGCAACGACGTCGATCCCGGGACCGGTGCGATCCGCCGCCCGATCGTCGCGGCCAACTCCTACGCGCTGCCCGAGGACCCCTCCGAGCTGGACTGGTCGGGCACCGCGACCCGGCTCTACACCCGCAACGGCGGGGCGAACCAGGGCTGGCTGGAGGACAAGCTCGTGGCCCTGGAGGATCCCTCCGGGGTGTCGCCGGGCGGCTGTGCCGCGGTCGCGCTCGCCTCGGGCGTCGCCGCGCTGCACGCGGTGTTCTTCACGTTCCTGCGGTCCGGGGACCACGTCGTCAGCTCCGACGTCACCTACGTCGCCACCCATCGGCTGCTCACCGAGCTGCTGCCGGCCCGGTGGGGGATCACCGCCACCCTGGTCGACTCCTCCGACCCGGACGCGGTGCGCGCCGCGATCCGTCCGGAGACCCGGCTGGTACACGTCGAGACCCCGGCGAACCCGACGACCCGGATCACCGACGTCGACGCCGTCGCCGCCGTCGCACACGAGGCGGGTGCCCTGCTCAGCGTGGACGCCACGTTCGCGACCCCGGTGCTGCAACGGCCGCTGGAGCGGGGCGCGGACCTCGTCGTGCACTCGCTGACCAAGTACGTCAACGGCCACGGCGACGCGATGGGCGGTGCCGTGCTGGGCCGCCGCGAGCTGGTCGAGCGGATCCGCGCCGACGCGATGGTCGACGCCGGGGGAGTGATCAGCCCGTTCAACGCCTGGCTGATCGCCCGCGGCGCGGTGACCCTGCCGATGCGGATGCGCGCGCACTGCGCCGGCGCGCAGCAGGTCGCGGAGTACCTGGAGTCCCGCCCGGAGGTCGCGTACGTCGCCTACCCGGGGCTGGCGTCGCACCCGCAGCACGCGCTCGCGACCCGCACCCTCGACGGCGGGTACGGCGGCATGCTCGCCTTCGCCCTCGACGGTCCGCCGGAGCTGCAGAACCGGTTCGTCGCCGCACTGCGCGTGATCACCTCGGCGGTGTCGCTCGGGCACGACGAGTCGCTGATCGTGCACGTCGGCGCGGGCGGTGAGGGCCGCGCGGCGCACTTCCCGCCGGAGTTCCGCCGGCTCGGCCACCTGCGGCTGTCGGTGGGGCTGGAGGACCCGCGCGACCTCGTGGCCGACATCGCGCGGGCCCTGGACACCGTCAGCCGATGAGCGACCGGCCGACGATCTCCTTCATGATCTCGTTCGTGCCGCCGTAGATCGCCTGCACGCGGGAGTCCACGAACGCGCGGGCGATCGGGTACTCGAGCATGTAGCCGTAGCCGCCGTGCAGCTGCACACAGCGGTCGACGACCCGGTTCTGCAGGTCCGAGCACCACCACTTGGCCTTGGCCGCGTCGGGCACCGACAGCTCGGTCCCCTCGCGGTTGTGCTCGGTGATGCAGCGGTCCACGAAGACCCGGGCGATGGAGACCTCGGTGTCCATCTCGGCGAGCTCGAAGCGGGTGTTCTGGAAGTTCGCCACCGGGCGGCCGAAGGCCTTGCGCTCCTTGGTGTACTCCAGCGTCATCGCCACCGCGGCCTCGGCGCCGGCCACCGAGGCGACGGCGATCGACAGCCGCTCCTGGGCGAGGTTCTGCATCAGGTAGACGAAGCCCTGGCCGACCTCGCCGAGCCGGTTCGCGTCGGGCACCCGCACGTCGGTGAAGCTCAGCTCCGCGGTGTCCTGAGCCTTCATGCCGACCTTCTTCAGGCGGCGGCCGCGCTCGAACCCCTCCATCCCGCGCTCGACCACGAACAGGGTGAAGCCGAGGTGCTTGGCGTCCGGGTCGGTCTTGGCGACGACGATCACCAGGTCGGCGAGGATGCCGTTGGTGATGAAGGTCTTGGAGCCGTTGAGGATCCAGTCGCCGTTCGCGTCCTGCTTGGCGTTGGTGGCGATGCCCTGCAGGTCCGAGCCGGTGCCGGGCTCGGTCATGGCGATCGCGGTGATCAGCTCACCACTGCAGAACCCGGGCAGCCAGCGCTGCTTCTGCTCGTCGGTGCACAGGCGCAGCAGGTAGGGCTGCACCACGTCGTTGTGCAGCGGGAAACCGATCCCGCTGGCCCCGGCGGCGACGATCTCCTCGGCCAGGATCGCGTTGTAGCGGAAGTCGTCGACCCCGCCGCCGCCGTACTCCTTGGGGACCGCGGTGCCGAGCAGGCCCGCCGCCCCGGCCGCGGTCCATACCGCGCGGTCGACCTGGCCGTCCTCCTCCCACTGCTCGTGGTGCGGGGTGACCTCCTTCGCGATGAAGGTCCGGCACAGGTCGCGGAACGCGTCGTGTTCGTCGTCGAAGATCTCGCGCTGCATGCCCGGCAGTCTCACATACCCGTCGGTAACTCCGGTCGTCCTCACGGGCCGTCGGTGACCCGCGCGTGCCGGTAGGGTGCGCCCGTGGATCTCGTCGACGCCGCCGCCAACGTGTGGGACCGGGCCGTGGTCGGTCACCTCGCCGACCTGCGACGGATGCCGCGCGACGCGGTGGTCGGCTCGCCGCAGGGCATCCTGTTCCGGTACCGCCCGCTGTCCGGTGTGGACCCCTCCGGCGGTGCACCGGTGCTGCTCGTGCCGCCGCTGGGCGCCCCGGACTTCGCCTACGACCTGCGTCGCGGCTGCTCACTGGTGGAGCACCTGCTGCAGCAGGGCCGGACCGTCTACCTGATCGACTACGGTCCCAAGTCGTTCTCCGACCGCACCCTGGGCATCGAGAGCTGGGTCGACGAGCTGCTGCCCGACACGATCCGCCGGGTCGCCGAGGAGACCGACGACGAGGTACACCTCGTCGCCTGGTCGCTCGGTGGGATCTTCGCCCTGCTCACCGTCGCCGCCGCGGTGCAGGCCCGCGACCCGCTGCCGGTGCGCTCGGTCGCCGCGATCGGCACCCCGGTCGACATCTCCCGGGTGCCGCTGGTGGCGCCGATCCGGCCGCTCGCGCAGATCACCGGTGGCCGGCTGATCTCCTCGATCTACCGGGGCGTCGGCAGCTTCCCGGCGCCGATGGTGAGCTGGGCGTTCCAGCTGACCGCGGTGGACAAGCTCGTCACCAAGCCGCTGGCGATCGCGTCGCGGATCGACGACCGGGACTGCCTGGCCCAGATCGAGGCCGTCGACCATCTGATGAGCAACATGCACGGCTACCCGGGGCGGGTGTTCGGGCAGATCTTCCACCTGCTGCTGCGCAGCAACGACCTCGCCGACGGCGGACTGCGCCTGGGCGGGCGTGACGTGGAGCTGTCCGACGTCGGGGTGCCGGTGCTCGTCGTCGCCGGGCGGGACGACGTCATCGCCCCGCTGCGGGCGGTGCGCGCCGGCGTTCCGCTGCTGACCGGCAGCCCGGAGGTGCGGTTCACGACCTCGCCGGGCGGGCACCTGGGCGTGCTGACCGGGCGCCGGGCCCGGGACACGACCTGGCCCGAGCTCGACCGGGCCCTGGCCGACTGGGACGCCGCCGCGGACACCCCCGACGACGCCGACGGCCCGGCCGCCGCC
>NZ_WWFY01000554.1:0-8814 GCF_009864975.1 Pseudonocardia sp. SID8383 | reverse complement strand
ACCGGGGACGACGCGGTCCGCCGGCTGCTCGGTACGCCCGCCGAGGTCGCCGCCCTTCCCGCGCCGCTGGCCGAGGCCGTCCGCGCGTCCTACACCCACGGGCTCCAGCTGGTCGTGCTGGCGACCCTGCCGGTCGCGGTGCTGGCCCTGGCCGCCGTGGCCGGGATCCGCGAGACCCCGCTCGGCGAGGCCGCGCCCGACCCCTGAGCCGCACCGCGTACGCCGCACCCACCACCCGTTGCACCACCGACCGCTGCACGGAGGCCCGTCATGCCCGGACGATCCCGCCGCACCCTGCTCGTGTCCGTACTCGTCGCTCTCGGCCTGGTGGCCGCCGTCGCCCTCGCGGTGCTCGTCGTCCCGCGGCCGGGCGGCAATGCCACGGCGTCCTCGCTCGGCTCCTACCGCCCGGACCCCGGATTCACCGAGCAGGTCAGTGAGTCCTTCCTCCTGCCGATGCGCGACGGGACCCGGCTCGCCGTCCGGCTCGACCGGCCCGCGGTGGACGGCCGCCCGGCGCCGGGACCGTTCCCGGTGCTGTGGCAGCACAGCCTGTCGACCGAGCGCAAGCCGGAGGACGGTGCGGGCCCCGCGACGGGCGGGATCCAGACGATGCCCTCGCTCACCGGGCACGGCTACGTCGTCGCCCAGGTCGCCCGGCGCGGCAACGGCCAGTCCTTCGGGGTGCGCCGCGGCTACAACGACCGGCTGGAGGCCGGCGACGCCTACGAGATCACCGAGTGGCTGGCGGCGCAGCCCTGGTCGGACGGCAACGTCGGGGTCTACGGCTGCTCCAACACCGGCGACGCCGCGATGCACGCCCTGACCGTGCGCCCGCCGCACCTGCGTGCGGTGCTCGCGGGGTGCTTCTCCTGGGACAAGTACGACGCCTGGCGGGTCGGTGGCATCTCCGCGCAGTGGGGCTTCGGCCCGTCGCGCACCGTCGAGCAGGACCTGGCGAACGCGCCGGTCGACGGGGACGAGGACAAGGTGCTGCTGCGCGAGGCGGCGGTCGAGCACCAGAAGGCCGTACCGCTCGCCGACATGTGGCGCGGCATGCCGTACCGGGACAGCTGGACCGCGGCCACGCAGTCGCGCTTCTGGTCCGAGGGCAGCGTCGGCACCTATGACGACGAGATCCGCTCCACCGGCGTGCCGGTCTACGTCATCGGCGGGTGGCGCGACGAGCTGCGCGGCCAGGGTGTCGCCGCGCTGCTGAACGTGCCCGGCTCGCGGTTGCTGATCGGCCCCTGGAAGCACTGCGAGAACGCCGGGTTCGCGCTGGTCGAACAGGCCCACCGGTTCTTCGACCAGCATCTCAAGGGCATCGACACCGGCATCGCCGACGAGCCGCCGGTGCACTGGGCCACCCCCTCGTCGGACACCGCCGACGCGACCGGCCTGGAGTGGGAGTCCGCGCCGAGCTGGCCGCCCGCCGGGATCACCGCACGGCCCGCCGCCCTCGGCGGGGACGGTGTCCTCGGCTCCGCGGCGCACGGCGTCCGGGGCGTCACGGTCGACACGACCGTCGAGTGCCCCACCGATCCCGGTTCCGGGGCGACCATCCAGCCCTGCCACGTCCCCGGGAGCGGGACGAGCTGGACCGGGCCGGTGCTGGACCGCGACACGGTGTTCACCGGCGCGCCGGTCGCCGACCTCACCGTGCGCACCGACCGGGCCGACGGCGACGTGTTCGCCTACCTGGAGGAGATCGGCCCGGACGGGCGCACGACGGTGATCACCGAGGGCCGGCAGCGGATGTCCCTGCGCGCCGAGCACCCGCCCGCCTACGCGCTGCCCGACGGTGTGCCGTGGCACCGCGCGTACGCCGCCGACGCCGCCCCGGTGGAGCCGGGGGAGGCCGTGCGGCTGCACTTCGCGATGCTGCCGACCTCCTACCGCGTGCCGGCGGGGCACCGGGTCCAGGTCACGGTCACCGGCCACGACCCCCGGGCCACCGGCCCCGTTCCCGGTGCCGACGGTGCGCGGATGGAGGTGCTGTCCGGGCCGGGCACGCCGTCGTCGGTGACCCTGCCACAGCGCTGACGGTGCCCCGGTCATCCGGTGACGCGGGCCGACCCGGGCGGCGGGTCGCGGCCGCGTCACCGGACGGCCGGTAGCGGTGCCCGTGTGTCTCAGGCGCGTTCGACGTGTGCGCGCACCGCCGTGCCGTCGTCGGAGAGCCAGCCCTTGCTCCGGGCGTACCCGAGCATCCCGGCCAGGTCGTCCTCCCAGCCCGGGCCGACCCGACCGGCGGCGAGCCTGCGGACGGCGTCCACCCGGACCAGGACGTGCTCGCCGTCGTCGGAGAGCTCGCCGAGCCCGGTGCGGCGCACGGTGTCGGCGAGCTCCCCCTCGGTCGCTCCCTCGGTGACGACGACGTGGAACGCGCGCACGTCGCCCGGATCGACGAGCTCGACCCCGCCGGGGGTGATCCGGAAGTACATCCGACGAGGCTAACCCGTGCGGGCGTGCGATGGCCGGGTCCGTGCCGCCGCGACCGCGGTCAGCCCGCGAGCTTCCCGGCGACGGTGACCACGCGGGTGGCGAGGTGGTCGAGAGCCGCGTTGTCGGCGTCGCCGAGCGGGGCGTCGTTGTCCGCCCCGGTCACGTGCGAGGCGCCGTAGGGGTTGCCGTCGACGAACTTGGTCGGGTCGGTGTACCCGGGCGCGACGACGATCCCGCCGAAGTGGTGGATCGTGTTGTACAGCGCGAGCAGCGTGGACTCCTGGCCGCCGTGCAGGGTCTGGCTGGCGGTGAACCCGGCGTAGACCTTGTCGGCGAGCAGGCCCTGGCCCCACTGCGGGCCGAGCGAGTCGATGAAGGTCTTGAGCTGGCCCGCGATGTTGCCGTAGCGGGTGGGCGAGCCGAACAGGACGGCGTCGGCCCACACGATGTCGTCGGCGGTCGCGGCGGTGACCTCGGGGGCGGCCTCGGCGTGCGCGGCCTGCGCGTCGGTGGCCTCGCGCTCACCGGTGGTCGCCTCGCGGGCGACGCGGCGCAGGCGCACCTCGGCGCCCGCCTTCTCGCCGGCCTGCGCGGCCCGGTGGGCCATCGCGTCGACGGTGCCGGTGGCGGAGTAGTAGACGACGGCGAGCTTGACGGTGCTCATGGTTCCTCCGGTACATGTGAGGGGAGGAGCCCGGTACGGCACTGGACCCGGCTCGGTACCTCCGTCGCGTTCCCGGTGGGGGCGACCGGCATGCGTCCCGGTCACCCCCGTCACGCCGTCGGCGGACTCAGTCCTTCGAACCGCCGAACGCGTCCTTCACGTTGCCCGCGGCGTCCTTCAGCTTCTCGCCGGCGTCCTTCAGCGACGCCTTCGACTGCTCGGCCTTGCCCTCGGCCTGGAGCTCCCGGTCGCCGGTGGCCGCGCCGGCCTTCTCCTTGGCGACGCCCACGGCGTTCTCGGCCTTGTTCTTGACCTTGTCGGTGAACGACATCGACTGCCTCCTCGATGGACTGGTCGTTCGAGGATGTTCGCCCCGCCGTCCTCACGCGGACGTGACACACGTCACTCAGGACGCGATGCGGTCCACCCGGTCGGGCACCGGGCCGATCCGGCCCCGTCCGTCGGTCCGGTGCAGCGCGGCGACGGCGTCGAGGTCGGCCCCGTCGAGGGTGAACCCGGCGAGATCGCGGTTGGCGGCGATGCGCCCCGCGTCGTCGGACTTCGGAACGGCGACGGTGCCCTGCTGCAGGTGCCAGCGCAGGACCACCTGGGCGGGGGTGACGCCGTGCCGGTCGGCGATCCGGGCCAGGACCGGCTCGCCGAGGACCGCGCCGCGGCCCAGCGGGCTCCAGGCGCCGGTGACGATGCCCAGCGCGGCGTGCACCGCGCGCAGCTCCGGCTGCTGGTGGTGCGGGTGCAGCTCGACCTGGTTGAGCGCCGGGAGCCGACCGCCGAGCGAGCGGAGCCTGCGCAGGTGCGACGGTCGGAAGTTCGACACCCCGACCGCGCGGGTGCGGCCCTCGGCCAGCAGCTGCTCCATCGCCTCCCAGGTCGACAGGCAGTGCCCGAGGTCGTCGTTGGGCCAGTGCACGAGCAGCAGGTCGACGTGGTCGAGCCCCAGCCGGTCCAGGCTGCGCCGTGCCGCGCCCAGCGCGTCGGGGCGGTCGCCGTCGACGTTCCAGACCTTGGTGGTCACGAACAGCTCGGAGCGGGGCAGGCCGGAACCGGCCAGCGCGGCGCCGACGCCGGTCTCGTTCTCGTAGACGGCGGCGGTGTCGATGCTGCGGTAGCCCTGCGCGAGCGCCTCGGCGACGGCGGCGTGGGCGTCGCGGGACTCGGACACACCGAACCCGAGACGGGGCATGGCGACGCCCCCGTCCAGGAGCACGGTGTCGTCGGTGTGGGTCACCGGGAGGGTCCTCTCGACTGCGGATGGCGACGGCGGCGTCGGAGGTGGTCACCCCGTCCAGCGTCCGGCCCGGCGCCGGTGTTCCCCGCGGTGGGCCGCCTCACGGCCCGTCCGGGGCCGCCGCGCGCTCGTCGATCCGGGCCTGGATGCCCGCGTCGGAGCAGAACCCGCGACCGTGCCGCTTGAGGCAGAGCAGCCCGAGCAGCCGGCCGGCGTCGTCGACGACGGCGACCCGCCGCCGCCCGGCGTCGGCCATCGCCGCCCAGGTCGACGCCAGGTCGTCGCCGGCGTGGGCCACCCGTCCGCCGAGCGTCCCGAGGGGCGCGGCGGGCTCGTCCGGTCCGGCCCCGGTCAGGTCGGCCCGGTCGACCACCGCGAGCAGCCGTCCCGCGTCGAGGACCAGCAGCGAGTGCACCTTGGGTCGCTCGAATGCCGCCCACGCCTGCGCGACGGTCGTCGCCGGTCCACAGGTCTTGGGGAAGGTGTGCATGGCCGCGGCCACGCGCACCCCGTCCGGTGCGGTGCTCGGTGCGGTGCTCATCGCGTCCCTCCCCTCTCCGCGCGGGTTACCCGGCCTCACTCCGGCCGGAACACGGCGAGCGCCGTGGCCAGCATCGAGTAGTACCCGGTCAGCCACACCAGCGCCGCGAGGGTGTCCCGTCCCAGCACCCGCAGCGCGGTGGCGAAGGCGTCGTCGCCCAGGTCGTGCCGGGTGAGCAGGGCCCGCACGGTGGTCAGCGCGACCCGCTCGGCCTCGTCGAGGCCGTCGGGGACGCCGCCGTCGAGCAGGGCCTGCAGCTGCGCCCCGGACAGTCCGGTGTCGCGGGCGAGGCCCTCGTGCGCGGACCACTCGAAGGCCGACCCGTGGTGCACGGCGACGGCGAGAACGGCCAGCTCGCGCAGCCGGGGCGGGAGGTCGTCGTCGGTGCGCAGGGCCGCGCCGACCTGCTGCACGGCGTCGCCGATGCGCGGGGAGAACAGCATCGTCGTGAACGGGCCGAGTAGGCGGCCGGCGCCGTCGACCAGCGGGACCCGGGCCTGCGCTCCGCGCGGGCCGGTCGCGATGCGGGCGTGCAGCGCGGCGCGCTCGGGGTCCAGCCCGGCCGGGTCCGACGGCGCGGTCCGCGGGTGGACCGGCGGTCGCGGCCTGCCGCGCAGGTCGGCGGGCGTCGTGGCGTCGCTGGTCGTCACCGGTCCAGGTTACGGACGCCGGCGGCGGGCCCCGGGAGTGACGCCGATCTCCTGGACGATCCGTCCAGGTGGACCGGCACCGCGACCGGGTGACCTGCCGCCGCTGTGCAGCTCGTGATGGGCCGGTTGCGCAGATACCGGGATCGACGGTGTCCTCCCTGCACACCAGCGAGAGGCGATGGAGGCGCGGGATGGCTCTGCCCGAGTGGGACGGCGAACTGACCTCGGTCCGGTACGACCGGGGGACGGGCGCGTGGTTCGTGATCGGGGTGCACTCGACCCGTCTCGGCCCGGCGTCGGGCGGGACCCGCGCGATGGTCTACCCCTCGCCCGGCGACGCCGTCGCCGACGCCCGCCGCCTCGCCGGGGCGATGACGCTGAAGATGGCCGTCGCCGGCCTGCCGATGGGCGGCGGCAAGTCGGTGATCGCGCTCCCGGCGCCGCGCGCCGAGCTCGGCGAGGCGACCTGGCGCCGCATCCTCGAGATCCACGCGGCCAACCTGGAGCTGCTCGGCGGGAACTACACCACCGGCCCGGACGTCGGGACCTGCTCGGCCGACATGGACGTGCTGGCCGGCCTGACCCCGCACGTGTTCGGCCGGTCGGTCGCGGCGGGCGGGCCCGGCTCGTCCGGACCGATGACCGCCCTCGGGGTGTTCGCCGCGATCCGCGCGGGAGTCGCGGAGGCCGGGTTCGACGGCATCGACGGGCTGCGGGTGCTGGTCCAGGGGCTCGGCGCCGTCGGCGCCGACGTCGCCCGGCTCGCCGCCGACGCCGGGGCCAAGCTGATCGTCACCGACGTCGACCCGGCCCGCTGCGCCGCGGTCGCCGACGAGCTGGGCGCCGAGGTGGTCGGCACCGGCGCGGTGACCACCCGCGAGTGCGACGTGCTGGTGCCGTGCGCCACCGGCGGTCTGATCACCGCCGAGGTCGCCGAGACCCTCCCCACCGCGGTCGTCGCAGGCGCGGCGAACAACCTGCTCGCCGACCCGTACGCGGCCGAGGTCCTGCGCCGGCGCGGCATCGTCCACGCCCCGGACTTCGTCGCCAACGCCGGCGGCGCCATCCACCTGGTCGGCCGCGAGGTCCTCGGCTGGAGCGCCGACGCCGTCGCCGACCGGACCCGCGCGATCGGCGACACCCTGACCGGCGTCTTCGCCGACGCCCGCACGCACGGCACGACCACGGTCACCGCGGCACAGGAGCTGGCCGCCCGCACACTGACGGGAGAGCACTGATGGACATCCTCACCGACTCCGAGAAGCTCGCCGACCTCGACGCCGCCGCCCTGCGACGCCTGGTCGGCCTCGTCGAGCACGACGACTCCGCCGACCCGTTCCCGGTCACCGGCTGGGACGCCGTGGTCTGGGCGGTCGGCAACGCCACCCAGGCCGCGCAGCTCTACCAGGTCGTCTACGGCATGGAGCTCGTCGCGTACTCCGGGCCGGAGACCGGCAACCGCGACCACCACTCCTACGTGCTGCGCTCGGGCGCGGTCCGGTTCGAGCTGCGCGGCGCCGTCGACCCGGACAGCCCGGTCGCCGACCACCACCGCCGGCACGGCGACGGCATCGTCGACATCGCCCTCGAGGTCCCCGACGTCGACCGCTGCATCGCCCACGCCCGCGCGCAGGGGGCCACCGTGCTGGTCGAGCCGCACGACACGGCCGACGAGCACGGCACCGTGCGCTCCGCCGCGATCGCCACCTACGGCGACACCCGGCACACCCTGGTCGACCGGTCCCGCTACACCGGCCCGTACCTGCCCGGCCACGTCGCCCGCAGCTCCTCGGTGGACCGGCCCGCGGACGCGCCGCGCCGGCTGTTCCAGGCGCTCGACCACGTCGTCGGGAACGTCGAGTACGGGCGCATGGACTCCTGGGTGGACTTCTACCACCGGATCATGGGCTTCACGAACATGGCCGAGTTCATCGGCGACGACATCGCCACCGACTACTCGGCGCTGATGAGCAAGGTCGTCGCGTCGGGCAACCACCGGGTGAAGTTCCCGCTCAACGAGCCCAGCCCCGGTCGTCGGAAGTCCCAGATCGACGAGTACCTGGACTTCCACCGCGGCCCCGGCGCCCAGCACCTCGCGCTGGCGACGAACGACATCCTCACCACCGTCGACGTGCTGCGTTCCCGCGGGGTGGAGTTCCTCGACACCCCGGACGCCTACTACTCCGACCCGGAGCTCCGGGCCCGGATCGGGTCGGTGCGGGTGCCGATCGCCGAGCTGGCGTCCCGCGGGATCCTCGTCGACCGCGACGAGGACGGCTACCTGCTGCAGATCTTCACCAAGCCGGTCGGGGACCGGCCCACGGTGTTCTTCGAGCTCATCGAGCGGCACGGCTCGCTCGGCTTCGGCAAGGGCAACTTCAGGGCGCTGTTCGAGGCGATCGAGCGGGAGCAGGAGCGGCGCGGCAACGTCTGAGCGGTGCGTGTCCGGGCCGGGTCAGTCCCGGATCCGCCGCCAGGGGCGGTCGGCCTCGATCGCGTACGCCAGCTCCAGCAGCGTCCGTTCGTCGCCGACCGTGCCCTCCAGGTGCACCCCCACCGGCAGCCCGCCGGCCGTCGCCCCGGCGGGCAGCGCGACCGCGGGCGCCCCGGCGACGTTGGCCAGCGGGGTGAACGCCACGTAGTCGAGCAGCCGGGCGGTGAGCTGCTCGATCGGCACCGTCGGTGCGAGCCACCCGATCTCCGGCGGGCTGTGCGCGAGCACCGGGGAGAGCAGCACGTCGTGCCGGGTGAACAGCTCGGCGTGGGTGGCCGCGACCCGGCGCAGGCGGTGCAGGAACACCGGGGTGCGGGCCAGCGCGCGACGGTAGTGGTCGGCCAGGCCGTGGGTCAGGCCGTCGAGGCGGTGCGGGTCGAAGGTGCGCCCGTGCAGCAGCCGGCCGCCGGTGACCACGGTGAACGCGAGCAGCCCCCAGTAGTCGAGGAAGTCGTCGACGAACCGGGTCCCCACCCCGGTGACGGCGTCGGACACCTCGTGTCCCTGCTTGGCGAGCAGCTCGGCGACGGCGGTGACGGTCTCGCGGGTGTCGGCGTCGACGGCGGCGCCGGTGGGGGACTCCAGCAGCAGCCCGACCCGCAGGCGTCGCCGGGCGGGGCCCTCGACCAGGCCCAGTGGGGGCAGCGCCGGGTTGCGGCGCCCGCGGTCGGCGGCGCCGAGGAACACCGCGGTGTCGCGGACCGAGCGGGACACCACGCCGTCGGCGACGAGGTCGATCGGCATCCGGGCGCCGGTCGCGTTCGGCGC
>NZ_WWFY01000553.1:0-9605 GCF_009864975.1 Pseudonocardia sp. SID8383 | reverse complement strand
CGGGGATGCGCCCCGCCCCGTGGGGAACCCGGCCGACCGTCGCTGAGCCGGCGGCCTGCGCCGGAGCGGGACGGCGTCCGGGACCGCCGCACACGTGCACGTCCGCCGCACCGGCCGCACCGGCCGAGTGAGGCCGGGCACCCGTCGTCGCGCCGGGTTGTGCCCCGCCCCCCGCCGACGGAAGTCTCGACGGTTCGACCGCGTCCCGGAGATCCCGGGACGCGCAGAGGGAACTGAGGTGCTCATGGAGCGCGTAGGCGTCGTCGGCTGCGGTCAGATGGGATCCGGGATCGCGGAGGTCGCGGCACGGGCCGGGTACGGGGTGCGGGTCGTCGAGACCTCCGCCGCCGCGGTGGAGGCGGGCCGGGCCCGCCTGGAGTCGTCGCTGGCCCGGGCGGAGAAGCGCGGCCGGATCGACTCCGCCGAGGAGGTTCTGTCCCGCCTCGAGGTCGTCGAGGGGCTGGACGCGCTGGCCGACCGGGAGCTCGTCGTCGAGGCGATCGCCGAGGACGAGGCGCTCAAGACCGGCGTCTTCCGGGAGCTGGACCGGCTCGTCACCGACACCGGCGCGGTGCTGGCGTCGAACACGTCGTCCATCCCGATCATGAAGCTCGCGGTGGCGACGAAGCGTCCCGAGCAGGTCGTCGGCATCCACTTCTTCAACCCGGTGCCGGTGCTGTCGCTGGTCGAGCTCGTCCCGAGCCTGATGACCTCCGAGGACACCCTGGTCCGGGCGCGGAGCTTCGTCGAGGAGGGTCTGGGCAAGAAGGCGATCGACTGCCAGGACCGCGCCGGCTTCGTCGTCAACGCGCTGCTGGTGCCGTTCCTGCTGTCGGCGATCCGGATGATGGAGTCCGGCTTCGCCACCGCCGAGGACATCGACGAGGGACTGGTCCGCGGCTGTGCGCACCCGCAGGGCCCGCTCGCGCTGTCCGACCTGATCGGCCTGGACACCGTGCAGGCCGTCGCGGAGTCGATGTACGCGGAGTTCAAGGAGCCGCTGTACGCGCCGCCGCCGCTCCTGGCCCGCATGGTCGACGCCGGCCTGCTCGGCAAGAAGACCGGGCGGGGCTTCCACACCTACGCCTGACCGGGCGTCCCGGGGGGCGATTGTGCTCCCCGGGACAACGTCAGTGCTCCCGGTGCCAAGACCGGCGCGCGGCGGGCGACCAGTCTCGTGGGCGACGCCATCCCACCACGAGGCGAGGAGCACCCATGACCGCGACGCACGAGGCCCCGGCCACGCCGCTGACCGAGAAGGTGGTCAAGGCCGCCTGTCCCCAGGACTGCCCGGACACCTGCGCGATGCTGGTGACGGTCGACGGCTCGGGGACGGCGACCTCGGTCGTCGGCGACCCGGACCACCCGTACACCAACGGCGGCCTCTGCGTGAAGGTCAACAACTACCTCGACCGCGTGTACGACCCGGGCCGTGTGCTGTTCCCGATGCGCCGGACCGGGCCCAAGGGCAGCGGCCGCTTCGAGCGGATCACCTGGGACGACGCCGTCACCGAGATCGCCACCCGCTTCAGGGCCATCGCCGCCGAGCACGGCCCCGAGGCGATCATGCCGGTCAGCTACCTGGGCACCCAGGGCATCCTGAACGGCCTCAACGTCGGTGACCCCTTCTTCGCGAAGCTGGGCGCCACCGTCGCCGAGCGCACCTACTGCGACTCCGGCTCCTGCACCGCCTACGCCATGACCATCGGCGACACCGCCGGGGTGGACCCGGAGAGCCTCGTGCACTCCACGTTCATCCTGGTGTGGGCCTGCAACATCATGAGCACCAACCTGCACCTCTGGCCCTACATCGCGAAGGCGAGGAAGAACGGCGCCAAGGTCGTGGTCGTCGACCCGGTCCGCACCCGCACCGCGGCCGCCGCCGACCAGCACATCCCGATCCGCCCCGGCACCGACGGCGCACTCGCCCTGGCCATGGCGCACGTGATCATCGCCGAGGGCCTCACCGACGACGACTACATCGCGAACCACACCGTCGGCTACGACGAGTTCGCCGAGCGCGTCTCCCGCTACACCCCCGAGTGGGCCGAGACCGAGACCGGCGTGCCCGCCGAGACCATCCGGGTGCTCGCCCGCGAGTACGCCGGCGCCCAGCCGTCGGTCATCCGGATCGGCGTCGCCGTCGAGCGGCACGCCGGCGGCGGCCAGACCGTGCGCGCCCTGTCCTGTCTGCCCGGCCTCGTCGGCGCCTGGCGCAGGCCCGGCGGCGGAATCCTGCAGCTGCCGCTGTGGGCGTTCCCCGTCAACTGGGGCGCCTTCATGCACCCGGAGATGCTCACCCCCGGCACCCGGGTCATCAACCAGTACCGGCTCGGTGCCGCGCTCGCCGGTGACCTGCCCGCCGGCCCGCCGATCAAGGGCCTGATGGTCTACAACTCCAACCCGGTCGTCACCACGCCCGACCAGGACCGGCTGATCAAGGGTCTGGAGAGCGAAGACCTGTTCACCGTCGTGTCGGAGCAGTTCATGACCGACACCGCGGAGTACGCCGACATCGTCCTGCCGGCCACGACGCAGCTCGAGCAGGACGACATCATGTTCTCCTGGGGTCACCTCTTCGTGACCTACAACCACCGGTCCATCGAGCCGCTGGGCGAGGCCGTCCCGAACACCGAGATGTTCCGCAGGCTCGCTGCCGCGATGGGCTTCGACGACCCGGTCTTCCGGCGCACCGACTCCGAGATGATCGCCGAGGCGTTCGACTGGTCCCACCCGCACATGGAGGGGATCACCGTCGAGTCGCTGAAGGAGCAGGGCTGGCAGCGGCTCAACGTGGCCCCGCCGGAGGCCTACGCCCCGCACGCCGAGGGGAACTTCCCGACGCCGTCGGGCAAGGCCGAGTTCGTCTCCGCCGCCGCGGCGGGCGGCAACTTCGTCGTCCCGCTGTTCCGGCAGGGCTCCAACGACCACCAGCCCGGCCAGCCGGTCGACCCGCTGCCGCACTACATCCCGCCGCGCGAGTCCGCCGCCGCGGACCCCGAGCTCGCCGCCCGCTACCCGCTCAACCTGCTCACGCCCAAGTCGCACGCGTTCCTGAACTCGAGCTTCGCCAGCCACGAGTTCCACCGCCGCGTCGCGAACGAGCACACCCTGATCATCCACCCGGACGACGCCGCTGCCCGCGGCATCGCCGAGGGGGCGCCGGTGCGCGTGTTCAACGACCGGGGCGAGTTCACCGTCGTCGCGTCGCTGCAGGACACCGTGTCCCGCGGGGTCGTGGTGAGCCCGATGGGCGGCTGGCGCAAGAACTCCAAGGCCGGCACCACCCTGGCCGCGGTCAACCCGACCGTGTTCGGCGACCTGGGCAACGCGCCCACGTTCTCCGACACCCTCGTCGAGGTCGAGACCGCCTGAGCCACGCGGCTCGGCCGGAGACCCCTTGCTCCGGCCGAGCCGCGTACCCACGTGCTGTCACCGTCCACATCGGAGGAAATACCCCGTGGCCTACGTCGTCACCGAAGCCTGCATCGACGTGCAGGACCGCGCCTGCATGGAGGAGTGCCCGGTCGACTGCATCTACCCCGGCGAGCGGATGATGTACATCCACCCCGACGAGTGCGTCGACTGCGGCAAGTGCATGCCCGCGTGCCCCAGCGAGGCCATCCACTGGGAGCACAGGATGCCCCCGGAGCACCAGGACTTCGTCGAGGCCAACGCGCTGTTCGTGCGCGAGCAGGGCTTCTCCGGCGGCGGCGAGGACGCCGATCCGGCCGACGGCGACCACCCGATCGTCGCGCAGCGGAGGCCCCGGTGAGCGGCGAGCTCACCGCCGACCTGGTCGTCGTCGGCGCCGGGCCGACCGGGCTCTACGCCACGTACTACGCGGGCTTCCGCGGGCTGTCCGTGGTCGTCGTCGACGCGCTCGACCAGCTGGGCGGGCAGATGTCGGTGCTCTACCCGGAGAAGCCGGTGTTCGACGTCGCGGGCTTCCCCCGGGTCCGGGCGCAGGACCTGGTCGACTCCCTGGTCGAGCAGGCCGCCCTGGCCGAGCCGACCTACCTGCTCGGGCACGACGCCGTGGAGCTGGAGCAGTTCGACGACGGTGTCGCCGTCACCACCGACCGCGGCGTGCGGATCCGGGCCGGGGCGCTGCTGGTCACCGGTGGCATGGGCCGGTTCACCCCGCGGCCGCTGCCCGCCGGCGGCGACTACGCCGGACGCGGGCTGCGTTACGCGGTGCCCCGCCCGGCCGAGCTGACCGGCAAGGACGTGCTGATCGTCGGCGGCGGGGACTCGGCTGTGGACTGGGCGCTGTGCCTGGAGCCGCTGGCCGCGTCGGTCACCCTGGTGCACCGCCGCGACGCCTTCCGCGCGCACGAGCGCAGCGTGACCGAGCTGCGCGCCTCGTCGGTGCGGATCCTGACCCCCTACGAGGTGCACGACGTCCGCGGCGGCGGCCACGTCTCCGAGGTCGACGTGTCCGGTCCGGACGGCGTCGAGACCCTGCGGGTCGACGAGATCGTCGCCGCGCTGGGGTTCAAGGCCGACCTCGCGGCGCTGTCGAACTGGGGGATCGGGATGAACCGCCGGCACATCGCCGTCGACCGGTCGATGCGCACGACGCTGCCCCGGGTGTTCGCGGCCGGGGACATCACCGACTTCGACGGCAAGGTCCGGCTGATCTCGGTCGGGTTCGGCGAGGCCGCCCTGGCGGTCAACAACCTCGTCCCGCTGGTGCGCCCCGACCTCCCGGTGGTGCCCGGCCACTCGAGCGACGCGGCATGATCGGCCCGGCGCCGGAGCGTCCCGGGACGGGGTGGGCCCCCGGCAGCACCGGCGAGGCGATGATCGCGCACCCGCGGACGTGCGGGCGCACCACCACGGTGCACCAGGCCCGGGAGGTGTTCCGCGACGACCACGTGCACGCGCTGCTCGTCGTCGACCGGGGTGTGCTGCTGGCCGTGGTGGAGCGCGGCGACCTCGACGGCCGTCCCGCCGCGGCGCCGGTCCGCTGGCTCGGCACCCTGGCCGGGCGCACCGTCGCCCCCACCGCGCCGGCGACCGCGACGCGCGACCGGATGCGGGCCGAGGGGCGCAGGCGGCTCGCCGTCGTCGACGGGCACGGCCGGTTACTCGGTCTGCTCTGCCTCAAGCGGTCCGGGGCCGGCTTCTGCACCGACGAGGGGGTACGGACCAGGGCGGCCGAACGTGCCGCGCGACGACGTCCTCACATCGGAGCAACACGTTCGTGACGTCCACGTGCGATGCTCGGGTATGGCATTGGTCACGATCGACACCACCACCGTGGCCGAGACCGACCGGCTGGACTTCTGGCGCGCCACGGTCTGCGACCAGTTCGTCGCGCTGGACGTGACACCGTCCACCACCGGTCTGGTCTCCGGACGGGTCACCGCCTCCTCGGTGGCCGGTACCCACCTGCGGCGGATCTCCTCGGTGCCGCACCGCTTCGAGCGCACACCGCGCCAGGTGCGGGCGGCCGACGAGGACTACCTGCAGATCGCGCTGGCCCGCCGTGGCCGCACACTCGTCGCTCAGGACGGACGGGAGGCGGTGATCGGCCCCGGCGAGTTCGTGATCTACGACAGCAGCAGGCCGTTCACCTTCGTCACCACCGACAGCTTCGAGTACCAGGTCTGCCTGCATCCCAAGAGCGCGCTGCCGCTGTCCCGGGCGGAGATGGCCGAGGCCACCGCGGTCGCCCTCGACGGCCGTCGCGGCGTCGGCGCGATGCTGCCGCCGCTGCTGTCCTCGCTGGACCGGGCGATCGGCGACGACGTCCCCGTGGCCGCGCAGGAGGCCGTCGCCCGCACCATCGGGGACATGTTCGTCGCGCTGGTGCGGAGCACCGTGCCGGCGACCGCCCCGGAGAACCTGCACGTCGCCCGGGCCCGCGGTGTCATCCGCGAGCGCATCGCCGACCGCGACCTGGACCCCGCCGGGATCGCCGCGGCCTGCGCGATCTCGGTGAGCTACCTCCACAAGCTGTTCGCCGAGGAGGGCACCACGGTGGCCGGGGCCATCCGCGAGGAGCGGCTCCAGGGCGCCTGGACCGACCTGCGCCGGCCGGAGTCCGCCCACGTCGGGGTAGGCGCGATCGGCGCGCGATGGGGCATGCCGGACCCGGCGGCGTTCAGCCGGGCCTTCCGGACCCGGTTCGGGCGGTCCCCCAAGGCGCACCGCGAGTCCTGAGGGCCGGCCGGGCGGGGAGGGTCCGCCCGGCCGCTCCGTTCAGATCCGCTGTTCGCCGAGGAACCCGGTGACCAGCTTCGTCAGGTCCTCGGGCCGCTCCAGGTGCATGCAGTGGCTGGACCCCGGCCCGGTGACCAGCTCGAACCGGGCGCCCGGGATGCGCTCGGCCACCGCGCGGGACTGCCAGTGCGGGGTCAGCAGGTCCTGCTCGCCGACCACGACCAGCGTCGGTGCCGTGATCGCGTCCAGCCGGTCGAGGGTGTCGTGCACGAGGTCGGCGTCCCACTGCTCGACGGTCACCTGCATCTGCGCCTCGTCCTGCGGGAACGCCGGCAGCAGCGCCTCCAGCAGGGCGCCCACGTTCGGGTCGTCGAGGGCCTGCGGGGAGAACGCGAGCCCCGACGCGGCCAGTGCGGACTCCATGTCACGGTGCACGTAGGGCAGGCGCAGCGCGGTGAGCACCGCGCGCTGGAAGCCGTCGGTGCGGCCCCAGGTGCCGTAGAGGACCTGTGAGGCGACCTGCTCGGGGCGGGCCAGCGCCATCTCCTGTGCGACGGCCGAGCCCAGTGACCAGCCGAGCAGGTGTGCGCGCGGGATCTCCAGGGCGTCGAGCAGCGCGGAGGTGTCGGCGGCCATCGAGCCGACCGTGATCGGCCCGGAGCCGCGGTCGCTGCCGCCCAGGCCCCGGTTGTCGACGGTGATGACCCGGTGGGTCTGGGCCAGCCGGTGCGCGAGCTCGCCCCACAGCGGGATCGCGCCGGACGTGCCCATGATCATGAGCAGGGGGTCGCCGTCGCCTGCGGTCTCGTAGTTGAGCTCGACGCCGGTGGACACGGGGATGCGGGGCACGGTGGGTCTCCTCGGGGTGTGCGGTCGGTCGGGTCAGCGGTACTGCAGACCGTCGTCGAGGTCGGCCTTCGGCAGCTCGACCCGGTCGACGTCGTGCTCGTGCATGTGGGTCCAGGGCTCACGGTCGCCCTGCCCGAACATGCGGTGCTGGGAGCGTCCGATGTAGCCGGGGTTGAAGTTGTCCTCCGAGACCCACGGCAGCCGTGGCATGTCGGCGTCCTGCGCCCGCAGCGTGGGCACGACGACCCGGTCCCCACGCTCGTCCATGCGCGCCAGGATGCGGCCGATCAGGTCGTTGACCAGGTCGATCCGCAGCGTCCAGCTGTGCCGGAAGTACCCGAAGGCGTAGGCCATGTTCGGGATGTCGCTGATCATCAGACCGCGCCAGGTGACGTGCCGGGTGAAGTCGACCGGCTCGCCGTCGACGGTGAAGGGGATGTCGCCGAACACCGCCAGGTCGAAGCCGGTCGCGGTGACGACGACGTCGGCCTCGATCACCTCGCCGGAGGAGACCTGCACGCCCTTCTCGGTGAACTCGGAGATGGTGTCGGTGACGACCGAGGCCTTCCCCGCGCGCATCGCGGCGAAGAAGTCGCCGTCGGGCACGAACGCGATGCGCTGCTGCCACGGCCGGTAGCGGGGGACGAAGTGCTTCTCGACGTCGGTGCCCTCGGGCAGCAGCGGCCGGATGGTCTCGACCAGGAACTCGTGCAGCGCGTCCGGGTCGTCGCGGCCGGTGGTCGCCAGCCAGTCGAGCTGCTGGACGTAGGTGCGGCGCAGGATCTCGTGGGTCCACTCGCCGGGCAGGTCGAGCGGCTCCAGCATCGTCGCGAGCTCGTGCACGGTCGGCGCCGGGAACCAGTACGACGGCGAGCGCTGCAGCATCGTCACGTGTTCGGCGGTCGCGGCCGTCGCCGGGACGACCGTCGCCGCGGTCGCGCCGGATCCGATGACCAGCACCTTCTTCCCCGTGACGTCGAGGTCCGACGGCCAGGACTGCGGGTGCACGACCGTCCCGGCGAAGCGCTCGGTGCCCGGCCATTCCGGGGTGTAGGGCTCGTCGTGGTTGTAGTAGCCCTGGCACATCCACAGGAACGACGCGGTCATCCGCAGGGTCTCGCCGGTGTCGGTGCGGGTGACGTCCGCGGTCCAGAGGTTCTCCTCCGAGGACCAGCTCAGCGCGGTGACGCGGTGGTGGTAGCGGATGCGCCCGGCGAGGTCGTCCTCGTCGATGACCTCGTGGAGGTAGGACAGGATCTCCCCGCCCGCTGCGATCGACGGTCCCTTCCACGGCTTGTGCCGGTAGCCGTAGGTGAACAGGTCGCTGTCCGAGCGGGCACCGGGGAAGCGGTGTGTCCACCAGGTCCCACCGGGGGCGTCCTGGGCCTCCAGCAGCACGAAGCTCCGCTCCGGGAACTCCTCCCGCAGCCGGTGCGCGGCGCCGATGCCGGACACCCCGGCCCCGACGATCAGGACGTCGACGTGCTCGGTGGTCGTGGCGGCCATGGGTCCTCCGGGTGTGGGTGTGACGACGGTCTCTCGACGCTAGAACGATCGATCCGTTCCTCGGGTGTCCGAACTTCGGACAGCGACAGGTGTTGACCGGTGACGCATCATGTGAGGACGAGCACAGAGAGGTGCGTCGATGGGGGATCTGCTCGCTCGCCGCCGCGAGCTCGTGTCCGCGCGGGCCGAGCTGCTCGACCGGCCCGACGTCGCGCTGCCCGGCGTGCCCGGCCACGTCGTCGCGTCGTGGCGGCGCAGCATCGCGGGCGGGGTGGACCCGGCGATGATCGTGAACCGGTTCCACCCCGACCTCGACACCGGCTCCCGGCTGGTCCGCTGCGCGCGCCCGGTGATGGAGCAGCTGGTCGAGCAGGTCGCCGGGATCGGGGTGTGCGTCGCGCTCACCGACCACCGGGCCCGGCTGCTGGTGCGCCTCGACACCGACGCGGTGATCGCCCGGTCCGCGGACGTCAACGCGTTCGCCGCCGGGTTCGGCTACGCCGAGGGCGCGGTGGGCACCAACGGGGTCGGGACCGTGCTGGAGTCCGGCCTGCCGGTGCACATCGTCGGCGCCGAGCACTTCGTCGAGCAGCTCCACGACTACGCCTGCGCCGGCGCCCCGGTGCGCGACCCGGCGACCGGGCGGATCGAGGCGGTACTCGACCTGTCCTGCCGCGCCGAGCACTCCTCGCCGCTGCTGCTGTCGCTGGTGCGCTCCGCGGCCGCGCGCATCTCCGACGCCCTGCTCCACGACCGCGACCCCGCCCAGCAGGCCCTGTTCGACGCCTACGCCCGCACCGAGTCCCGCACCCGGCGGGCGGTGCTCGCCGTCGGGCGCCGCACGGTGCTGGCGAACACCGCGATGCAGACCCTGCTCGACGCGGGCGACCACGCCGCGCTCACCGACCACGCCCGGTTCCTGCTGCTCCGCGGCCCCGGCGTCGACGACCGGGTGGACCTGCCGTCGGGGACACGGGCGCGGCTGCGCGGCGCGGTCGTCCCGGTCGGCGGGTCGGTCGCCGGCCTGGTGGCGGTGGTGACGCTGCTGCGCGAGCCCGACGGCGGCGGCTCCGCCGGAC
>NZ_WWFY01000552.1:0-9923 GCF_009864975.1 Pseudonocardia sp. SID8383 | reverse complement strand
GACGCGATCGGCGTGCGCGGCCCGGTCCCGCCCGCCGAGGACGACCGCGTCGCCGTCCTGCTCGCCGACCCGTTCGCGTTCCCGGTCAGCGGGGTGCTGGACCGGCTCGCGTCGACGAACCCGGGCTTCCCGGTGATCGGCGGCCTGGCGAGCGGCCCCGGCGGCCCCGGGGCCAACCGGCTGTTCGCCGGCGGCACCGTGCACCACGGTGGCGCGGTCGGTGTGCTGCTCGGCGGCGCGTCCGGCGCGCGGGTCGTCGTCAGTCAGGGATGCCGCCCGATCGGGCCGCCGATGGTCGTCACCCGCGCCGAGCAGAACCGGATCGCCGAGCTCGCCGGGCGGCCCGCGGCGGAGCGGCTGCGCGAGATCGTCACCGCGCTGCCGCCCGAGGAGCAGCAACAGGCGCTGACCGGGCTGCACCTGGGCGTCGCAGTCGACGAGTACGCCGAGTCCCACGACCGTGGGGACTTCCTGGTCCGCGCGGTGCTGGCCGTCGACGTCGGCGACGGCGCCGTCATCGCGGGCGACGTCGTCGAGATCGGCACCACCGTGCGCTTCCAGGTCCGCGACGCCGCGGGCGCCGCCCAGGACCTGCACGAGCTGCTCGCCCCGGTGCGCCGCGCCGCGCCGGCCGCGGGCGCGCTGCTGTTCTCCTGCAACGGTCGCGGCGCCGGCATGTTCGGCGACGCCGACCACGACGTGCACGCCGTGCGCGTCGGCCTCGACCCGCACGCGGGCGGGTCCGGCGACGCGCCCGGCCCCCGGGTGGCCGGCTTCTTCGCCGCCGGGGAGATCGGACCGGTCGGGCCGGGCAACCACCTGCACGCGTTCACCGCGTCCGTGCTGGTGGTCTGAGACCTCAGCGCAGGGTGCGGAAGAACCCCCGCACCTCGTCGACGAAGGACTCGGGCTGCTCCAGCGACGGGAAGTGCCCGCCGACGTCGGGACGCGAGAACCAGCGCAGGTCGGTGTAGCGGCGCTCCAGCCAGGACCGGGGGAGCTTCACCATCTCGTGCGGGAACTGGGCGACACCGGTCGGGACCTCGACGTCGTCGAGGCGGCGGCGGGCGAAGCTCTCCCAGTAGATCCGCGCCGACGACGCTCCGGCCGAGCCCAGCCAGTACTGCATGACGTTGTCCAGCAGCCGGTCCCGGCTGATCACGTTCTCCGGGTGACCCGCGCAGTCGGTCCAGTCCCAGAACTTCTCCACGATCCACGTGCACTGCGCGGCGGGGGAGTCGGCGAGCCCGTAGCCGATGGTCTGCGGACGGGTGGACTGCTCGGCGGAGTAGCCGGAGCCGTAGCGGGAGAACTCCTTGGAGAAGCGGATGTCGGCCTTCTCCTGCGTGGTGAGCCCGGCGGCGTCGTCGGGCTTGGGCGCCAGCGCCATCGTCAGGTGGATGCCGTACAGCATCTCCGGGGCCGCGGTCCCCAGCGCCGAGGTGATCATCGAGCCCCAGTCGCCACCCTGCGCGGCGAAGCGCTCGTAGCCGAGCCGGTCCATCAGCTGCGCCCACGCGACGGCGATCCGCTCGACCCCCCACCCGGTCGTCGTGGGCTTGCCGGAGAACCCGAACCCGGGCAGCGTCGGCACGACGACGTGGAAGGCGTCGGCGGGGTCCTCGGGATCGGTCAGCGCGGGCAGCACGCCGAGGAACTCGACCAGCGAGCCCGGCCAGCCGTGGGTGAGCAGCAGCGGCATCGCGTCCGGGTGCTTCGAGCGGGCGTGCAGCACGTGGATCTCGACCGAGTCGTCGCCGCCGCCGTCGAGACCGGTGCGGAACTGCGGCCACGCGTTGATCTCGGCCTCGACGCGGCGCCAGTCGTAGCGCGTGCGCCAGTACTCGCACAGCTCGCGGGCGTAGTCCAGCGGGACGCCCTGGGACCAGCCCTCGACGGTCGCCGGATCCGGCCAGCGGGTGCGGGCGAGCCGCTCACGCAGGTCGTCCAGCTCGGCGTCGGGGATCTCGATCCGGAAGTCGCGCACGTCGTCACGGTGGCACGGAACGCCACGACGGGCGTACCGGCCACGGCACGGAACGATCACGATGCGGCGAGCGCCCGGCTGATCCCGCGGGCCGCCGCGCGCACCGCGGGCACCAGGGTGTGCGGGTTCGTCGCGGCCGGCACGACGATCGACAGCCCGGCGACCACCGGACCGTCCCCGCCGCGCACCGGGGCGGCCACCGACATCGACACCTCCTCGATCTGCCGGTCGGACACGACGAACCCGCCGGTGCGGGCCTGGGCGAGCAGCGCCCGGACACCGTCGGCGCGGCACACCGTGAACGGGGTGAACCGGCGGATCGGGCGGGCCAGCACGGCCTCGACCGCGGCCGGGTCGGCGTGGGCGAGCAGCACGAGCCCGACCCCGGTCGCCGTCGACGGCAGCCGCGACCCGGTCCGGGTGACGATCGAGACGGCGTCGCGGCTGGACAGTCGCTCGACGTAGACGACCTCGCCGGCGTCGTCCGGGTCGAGCACGGCGAGCTGCACGTTGTGCCGGGTGACCTCGTGCAGGTCCTCCAGGAACGGCATCGCCGCCTCCCGCAGCCCGTGGCTGGCCGGGGCCAGGTGCGCGATCTCCCAGAGCCGCAGCCCGATCCGGTAGCGGCCGTCGTCGCCGCGGTCCAGCGCCCCGCCCGCGGCGAGCTCACCGGCGATCCTGTGCACCGTCGTCAGCGGGAGCCCGGTGCGCCGGGAGATGTCGCTCAGCCCGAGCACCGGGTCCTGCGCGCTGAACGCGCCCAGCACGTCCAGCACCCGCGCGGTGACCCCCGAGCGGACCGGACGCGTCGTCATGGCCGGGCATTCTTCCGTAGAGCGGAAGCCCGGTCGAACGGCCGTGCCGGGAACGGGAAGGTGACTCCCATGACGCAGCGACGCGAGTCCCGGACCCAGGTCGGCATCGTCGGGGCGGGCCCCGCCGGGCTCGTGCTGGCGAAGCTGCTGGCGCTGGCCGGTGTCGACTCGGTCGTGCTGGAGGCCCGCGACCGCGCCTACGTCGAGGCCCGGGTCCGCGCCGGGGTGCTGGAGGCACCCACGGTCGAGCTGCTGCGCGGGATGGGCGTCGCCGGACGGCTGGACCGCGAGGGCATGCCGCACACCGGCATCTCGCTGCGCTTCGCCGAGGCCCCCGGCGCCCCCGCCGCCGACCACCGGATCGACTTCGCCGACCTCGTCGGCACCGGGATCACCGTCTACGGCCAGCAGGAGGTCGTGAAGGACCTGCTCGCCGACCGCCTCGACGACGCGGGCCTGCCGGTCGAGTTCGGCGTCTCCGGCGTCGCCCTGCACGACGTCGACACCGACGCCCCGTCGGTCACCTACGCCGACGCCGACGGCGCCGAGCACGTCGTGCGCTGCGACGTGATCGCCGGCTGCGACGGCTTCCACGGCGTCTCCCGCCCGCTGGTGGCACCGGACATCGCCGAGCGGGTCTACCCGTTCTCCTGGCTCGGGGTGCTCGCGAAGGCCGCTCCCACCACCGACGAGCTCGTCTACGCCCACCACGACAACGGCTTCGCGCTCTACTCGATGCGCAGCCCCGAGGTGACCCGGCTCTACGTCCAGGTCCCGAACGACACCAGGCCGGCCGACTGGTCCGACGCCCGCATCTGGGACGCCCTGCACACCCGCCTGGCTTGCGAGGGCTTCACGATGAACGAGGGCGAGTTCCTCGAGAAGCCCTCGGTCACCCCGATGCGCAGCATGGTCGCCTCCCCGATGCGCCGCGGACGGCTGTTCCTCGCCGGCGACGCCGCGCACATCGTCCCGCCCACCGGGGCGAAGGGCATGAACCTCGCGATCGCCGACGTCCGGGTGCTCGCCGAGGCGGTCGTCCGCGCGCTGCGCGACGGCGACACCGGCGGCCTCGACTCCTACTCCGACACCTGCCTGCGCCGGGTCTGGCGGGCCGAGCACTTCTCCTGGTTCATGACCTCGATGCTCCACCGTTTCGACCCCGCCACCGAGGGCGGCGACGCGTTCGGCGTCGGCCTGCAGCGCTCCCAGCTGCGCTACACCGTGACCTCCCGCGCCGCCGCGACGAGCCTTGCCGAGAACTACGTCGGCCTCCCGCACGGCGCCGTCTAGATCCCACCCACCACGAGGAAGGACCGCCGATGCAGGGCTACGCCCCCGTCCCGGCCGGGACCCACGCACCGCTGCTCTCACCGGACTACCGCAGCACCGCGCTGCGGGCGCCGTCCGAGCAGCCGGTGATCCTGCCCCAGCGGCTCACCGAGATCACCGGCCCGCTGCTCACCGGCCCGGTCCGCCCGGGCGACGACGACCTCACCGTCGGCGCCGGCGGCGAGGCGCTCGGCCAGCGGATCGTCGTCGCCGGGCGGGTGCTCGACTCCGACGGCCGCCCCGTGCCGGACACCCTCGTCGAGGTCTGGCAGGCCAACGCCGCGGGGCGCTACGCCCACCGCTGGGACAACTGGCCCGCCCCGCTCGACCCGAACTTCACCGGCGGCGGCCGGGTCCTCACCGACGCGCAGGGCAACTACTCGTTCACCACGATCAAGCCCGGCGCCTACCCGTGGGGCAACCACCACAACGCCTGGCGCCCCGCCCACATCCACTTCTCGCTGTTCGGGCGTGCCTTCACCCAGCGGCTGGTCACCCAGATGTACTTCCCGGACGACCCGCTGTTCGGCCAGGACCCGATCTACAACGCGACGCCGGAGGAGGCCCGGGGGAGGCTGGTGTCCACCTTCGACCTCGACGCGACCCGGCCCGAGTGGGCGCTGGCCTTCCGCTTCGACATCGTGCTGCGCGGCCGCGGCGCCACCCCGTTCGAGGAGCCCCACGCATGAGCCTGCCGCTGACCCCCACCCAGACCGTCGGCCCGTACCTGTCGCTGGGGCTGCCCTGGCCGGACGGCCCGGACGTCGTGCCCGACGGCACCCCGGGTGCCGTCCTCGTCGGCGGGACCGTGGTCGACGGCACCGGCGCGCTCGTGCCCGACGCGCTGGTCGAGACCTGGCAGGCGGATCCGGACGGCCGCTTCGACCATCCCGACGACCCGCGCGGCGCGGCGAAGTCCACGGTGGAGGGCTTCCGCGGCTTCGGCCGCTGCCCCACCGACGACGAGGGCCGGTGGCGGATCCGCACCGTGCTGCCGGGTGCGCTGCCCGACGAGGCACCCCACATCGACGTCTCGGTGTTCGCCCGCGGCCTCCTCGACCGCGTCGTCACCCGCATCTACTTCCCCGAGCACGCCGACGCCCACGCCACCGACCCGCTGCTCGCCGCGGTCCCGGAGGCGCGCCGGCACACGCTCGTCGCCGTCGCGGAGGGCCCGGGCCGGTACCGGTTCGACATCCGCCTGCGCGGCGAGGGCGAGACGGTGTTCCTCGCACTGTGACGGTGCCCGGCCGCGCGCGCACCCGCCCGGGGCATCACCCCGTGAAGGTGTGACGCGTCCGGTTGATTCCCGGTGATCCGTCGGGGGTACTCCTGCGAAGATCTACCCAGCGGGGGGCGGGAGGACCGGTGGACGCAGCACAGTCGGCGGCACACGTGCCGTTCGGGGACCCGGCGACCTCCGCGGCCCGGGTCCCCGGGCGCGTGAACGGTGCCGTCGTCGCGTTGTCGCGGCGGTACCCGCTGGCCGTGCAGCTCGCCCGCTACGCCGCCGTCGGCGGTGGGGCGACGGCGCTGAACGCCGCGCTGTTCCTGCTGTGCCGCCCGGTGCTCCCGGCCGTCCCGGCGAACCTGGTCGCGCTGGTCCTCACCACCGCGATCAGCACCGAGGCCAGCCGCCGTTTCGCCTTCGACGGCGCCCCCGCGCACCGGCTGCGCGAGTGGGTGCAGGACGCGGGCACCGTCGCGTTCTACGCGACCTACACCTCCGCGGTGCTGCTCGCACTGCACCAGCTGGCCGGGGCCACCACGCCGGGGGAGGAGGCCGCGGTCGTCGCGGTCGCCAGCCTCGCCGGCGGGCTGCTGCGGTTCGCGGTGCTGCGGTTCTGGGTGTTCGATGTGGCGCGGCCGGCCGCCGCCGGCGCGCGACCCGACCAGGGAGGACGGCACCCGTGCCCGGAACAGTCGACTTCGACGCCTTCGACCTGACCGTCGGCCCGCCCGAGGAGCGGGTCGTCGTCCACGGGGTGCGCGGCGGCGAGGGTCCGCCCGTCCTGCTGCTGCACGGCTTCCCACAGACCCACGCCATGTGGGGGCCGCTCGCGGCGGACCTGGCACGTGACCACACCGTCGTCGCCACCGACCTGCGCGGCTACGGCGAGTCCGGCCGCCCCACCGACGGCGAGAACCACGCCGGCTACTCGTTCCGGGCGATGGCCGCCGACCAGGTCGACGTCATGGCGCGGCTCGGGTTCGACAGCTTCGCCGTGGTCGGCCACGACCGCGGCGCCCGTGTCACCCACCGGATGCTGCT
Organism: Pseudonocardia sp. SID8383; assembly: GCF_009864975.1. NCBI lineage: Bacteria > Bacillati > Actinomycetota > Actinomycetes > Pseudonocardiales > Pseudonocardiaceae > Pseudonocardia > Pseudonocardia sp. SID8383. The sequence goes on along the minus strand of NZ_WWFY01000552.1, from coordinate 3,517 downwards.
GGACCACCCCGAGCGCGTCGCGCGGGCCGCGCTGCTCGACATCCTCCCCACCGCCTACGTCTACGCCCACACCGACCGGGCGCTGGCGACGGCGTACTACCACTGGTTCCTGTTCATCCAGCCCGCCGACCTGCCCGAGCGACTCATCGCCGGGGACCCGATCGGCTACCTGCACTCGCTGCTCGGCGGCTGGGGCTCCGGACTGGACGCGCACCCGCCCGAGGCACTGGCCACCTACGAGCGCGCGTTCGCCGACCCGGCGGCCCGGCACGCGATGCTGGAGGACTACCGAGCCGGCGCCTCGATCGACCTGGAGCACGACGCCGCCTCCGACGTGGCGGGCGAGCGGATCGCCGCGCCCACCCTGGTGCTGTGGGGCGAGCGCGGCGTCGTCGGCGCCAACAGCGAGAGCCCACTGGAGGTCTGGCGCCGCGCGGCCGCCGATCCCGGTCTGGTCACCGGGGAGGCGGTCACCGGGGCCGGGCACTTCCTCGTCGACGAGCAGCCCGCCGCCACCACCGCGGCGGTGCGTGCCTTCCTCTGCGGCTGACCGGGCGATCGGGAAGACTCGTGCGTATGCGACGAACCACCCCTCTCCGGGCGCTGCTCGGCACCCTCGCGGCGCTCGCGCTCGTCCTCACCACCGCCGCGTCCTGCGGCGGCGGGTCCGCGACCCCCGAGCCGGCCCCCCAGCAGCAGCAACAGCAGCAGGGCACGGACGACGACGACCGCGACGGCGACGACGACCAGGACGGCCGGCAGGACGGCGACGACGGCGGCAACGGCGCCGACGACGACGGCTGAGCGCGTCCGGCCCGGGCCCCGCGCGAGGCCCGGGCCGGACACCGTCCTCAGGTCCGGACCGCGTGCACGATCCCCCAGGTGAGCTTCCCGGTCCGCCCGCCGTCCACCCAGTGCTGCAGGCCCGCCTTCATGGCGCTCAGGTAGGGACCCGAGATCGACGACGAGAGCTCCTCCTCGTGCGCCACGAGCTCCTCGCGTACCCGGCGGTAGTGGGTCGGCAGGTGCTCGGCGTGGTCGAGGAATTGGACGCCGCTGAAGCCACGCTGCGCCAGCCCGTCGGTGTAGAAGCCGGGCGTGGCCATCGTGGACAGTGCGATGCGGTCGAGGATGGGCTGGATCGAGGACTGGTCGAGCCCGTCGACGGCCATCGGGTCGGTGAACACCACCTGCCCGCCGGGGCGCAGGACCCGGGCGATCTCGTCCAGCACGGTCTCGCGGGAACCGGAGTGCAGGAACGCGTCCTGTGACCACACCAGGTCGATCGAGGAGTCCTCGACCGGCACGTCCTCGTAGCTGCCGGTGGTCACCTCGACCCGACCGTCCAGGCCCTGCTCCCGGGTCATCCGCTCGTTGCGGGCGTTCTCCACCGGGGAGAGGTTGAGGCAGTGCACCGTGGCCCCGTGTGCGGCCGCCAGCCGGCGGGCCGCGCCGCCGTACCCCGCCCCGAGGTCGAGTACCCGGGTGCCGGGGCCGACCCCGGCGACCTCGGCCATCCGGGTCACCGTGCGGGCGCTGGCGACCGAGATCAGCTCGTCCGGTGCGCTGTAGATGCCGACGTGGATGTCCTCGCCGCCCCAGACCCGGGAGTAGAAGGTGTCGGCGTCGTCGGAGTCGTAGTAGGACCGGGCGGTGTGCTCGGCGGTGTCCTGGGTCGTCCGTGTCACTCGGCGTCCTCCTGGTCGAGGTAGGCCTTCTCGGCGATGTGCACGAAGAAGTCGGGCTCGTCGTCGGCGTAGGTCGACTGGAAGTCGCCGTAGGTCTCGACCCGCTGGAACCCGACCTCGTGCATGAGGCGGCGGGTGTAGTCCTTGCGCAGCGGGAACATGTTCAGGTGGTACTGGGACCCGTCGGGGAACCGGTAGCGGAACCGGGCGAGGCCGTCGTCGACGTACTCCGGCTCGGCCACGACGTCGTCGCCGCAGTAGTAGTACTGGTGCTTCGAGCTGAAGCCGTTGTCGAGGATCGCGTCGTAGTTGCGCTGGTCGAGGATCAGCACACCGTCGTGGGAGAGCATGGCGTAGAACTCGGCGAGCGCCCGGCGGCGGTCACGCTCGGAGAACAGGTGTGTGAACGAGTTCCCGAGGCAGATGATCGCGTCGTACTCGCCGTGGACGTCGCGGTTGAGCCAGCGCCAGTCGGCCTGCACGACGCGCAGCACGTGCCCGCCGAACTTCATCCCGTTGTCGAAGGCCTTCGCCAGCATCTCGGCGCTGCCGTCGGCGGAGACGACGGTCTCGAAGCCCTCCTCCAGCAGCCGGACGGAGTGGAAGCCGGTGCCGGTCGCCACGTCGAGCACACTGGTGACACCGCGCCTGCGGAGCTGCTCGACGAAGAAGCTGCCTTCGCTGGCGTAGCGGGCCCGCCAGTCGATCAGCTCGTCCCACTTGTCGACGAACGTCTGCACGTACTCGTGCTTGTAATGGGTGGACTCGCGGACCTCCGTGGGCGCGTCGCCGAACTCCTGCACGGTGCTGGCGGGCCCCCGGAGCCCGCTGCGGTGGTCTGCCGTCATGGGGCGCGCCTCCTCGGCGCTCGGGTGCGGGACGGCCCTGACGGTAGGTGTCCCCGCGGCCCCTGTCCCCTCACCCAGGGTGAGACTGGAACGGCCGCCGGGGTTGTGCTATGCGCAACTCGGCCGGTCATTCGGGGATTTTCCGGGCGGCGGCGAGCGGACCCGGGCGGTGACCGGCGGCGTGCGGGCCCACCAGTGACGTCATGTGGTCGTCACACATCGTGGGTCCGGAGTGGACGCCGTCTCACTGCCGTCCGGCCGGCGGTGGCCCGCGGCCGGGACGTCGGTGATCCGTTCACCCCGGGTGATCTGTGGTTCCGGTCACACCGTGGATCGGAGTTCACACGTCTGGCGTAACGGCGCCGCCCCACAGGGCGCTCAGCGCGCGTCGCCGCTCGGCGCGGCCGAGCCCCCGCAGGTCCGCCGTGCCCCGTTCGGTGACGACCACGTCGACGTCGTGCGACGGCGTCGTCACCGGTCCGCCGAGCCGCTCGACCAGCGTCGGGCGCCCGCGGTGCGCCGCGGGCAGCGCGATCACCGACAACCCCGGCCCGCGGACCGCGGCGGCCGCGAAGTCCGGGTGCCCGCCGATCATCCCGGCCGCCGAACCGGCGACGCCCTCGACGTTGACCTGGCCGTCCCGGTCGATCTCCAGCGCGGTGTTCAGCGCGACCAGCGGCCCCGGGCCGGTGCTGAGCCGGGACACGTCGTGGGTGTGCTCGACCGGGCGGACCGTGCCGCGGCCGGCCCGGCCCAGCCGGTCGGCCCAGTCGTAGAGCCGGGGGCTGCCGTAGAGCGCCGTCGACGACGGTGTCCCGCGCAGCAGCCCGCGCTCGTCCAGGTCGACGACCGCGTCGGCGAGCAGCCCGGAGTCCACCGCGACCGGCACCTGCAGGGCCTCGACGAGTGCGGCGGCCAGCCGCCCGGGGCCGAACTGGATCCGCGCCCCGGCCGGGACGAGACTCGCGACCGCGGCGGCCA
>NZ_WWFY01000551.1:0-23830 GCF_009864975.1 Pseudonocardia sp. SID8383 | reverse complement strand
ACGCCGTGCCGAACGACAGCCCGAACCAGCCGGTGTAGCGGCCCCGCTCCCGCGCCGGGACCAGCACCGCGACGAGTGCGTTCGCGCAGGCGAGGATGCCCCCGGAGGCCGCCCCCTGGACGGCGCGCCCGGCGATCAGCCACCCCATGGACGGGGCGAGGCCGGCCGCCAGCGACGCGACGACGAACAGCGCGATCGCCGCCAGCAGCACCGGGCGCGGACCGCGCCGGTCCGCGAGCTTGCCCCACACCGGCGTCGCCGCGGCCATGGTGAGCAGTGCGGCCGCGGCGACCCAGGCGGCACGGTCCTGCCCGCCCAGCTCGCCGGCGATCGTGGGCAGCGCGATCCCGATGATCGTGTTCGTGAGTGAGCCGGTGAACAGCGCGACCAGGGCGCCGGCGAGCACCGCGGGGGTGGACGGGCGGCGGACGCCCGCCGCCGCGGGGGCCGGCGCCTCAGCCATCGGTCCGGGGCAGCACCTCGTCCTGCAGCCACCCGCCGACCGCCGCGTCGAGGTGACCGGGCCCGGTGCCGCGGTCGTCGACGTTGTCGGCGTGCAACTCCAGCACCGGGATCCCGGCCGCGCGCAGTGCCCGGGTGGTCGCCCAGCTGCCCCGGGCGTCGTCGGACACCAGGTGGACGACCCCGTCGACACCGTGCGCGCGGGCCTCCTTGACGTACCACTCGGCCGACCAGGGTGGCGTGTAGAGCTGGTCGGAGAACGCCGCGAACCGGGCAGCGAGGGTGCGCAGCGGGTCGTCGCCGTAGCGGAGGTAGCCGTCGGCGGCGATGGCCAGGTACATCGACCACACGAAGACCGCGCCGTACCGCTCCTGGATCCGGCGGAACAGGTCCAGGTCGAACCAGAGGCCGCGGCCGACCCACATGAGCCGTGCGCGCTCGTGGTCGGCGACGGCCGACCCGGCGGCGATCCGGTCCGCGACCTCGTCGTGCAGGCGGCGGGCCGCGTCCCGCGCCCACACCGTGCCCCGGTGCCACTGGGGCACCATCACGGCCGGGATGGAGTCGGTGACCGCGACCGGGCAGGGCCGCGCCGCGGCGATCAGGTCCCGGGTGCGCCGGTTCCACTCCTCCTGCTCGTTGGTGAGCGCCAGAACCTCGGCGAAGCGCCGCTCGGAGAACCGCCGCCCGGTGGTCTGCTCCAGGAACCGGATCAGTCCCTCCAGCTCACCGACCATGAGGTCCAGGCGGTCGGTCCCGACCGCCTCCTCCCAGCGGTGCGGCATCAGCTCCCACCAGCGCTCCGGGACGGTGTCGGCGGCCGCGCTCTCCAACGGGAAGAACGTGACGCCGGGCCGGGAGCCCCAGACGTCGAAGATCTTCCGCGATGCGTCGCCGGTGGTCTCGGCGAGCACGATCGAGGGCATCGGGAGCCCGCCCCAGGGCGCGCTCGCCGGGTCCGGGTCGAAGGCGCTGCCGAGCGCGGTGGAGCTGTACTGCTCGGTGTAGTCCGGATAGCCGCGCTCGCGCAGGCGGGCCAGGTGCTCCTGGGTGCGCCGCTTGGCGGACACGATCGACGCCCACCACTGGTTGACCACGTACGGGATCCCCATCGCACGGAACACCTCCTGCGGGGCGTCCGCGTTGACCAGGGCCATCGGGGCCCCGGGGAGGTGGTCGCGCTGCAGCTCCGCGAACCACCGGCGCTGGTACGCCGTCGCCTCGGCCGCGCTGGGAAGCCGGTCCGCCCGGGCCGGGGCGCTCACGCCGCGTCCGCCGGTCGGCGCAGGTCGGCGAGGGCCCGGTCGAGGTCCTCCGGGTCGATCCGGCCGTAGGGCTGGCGTTCCAGCAGCGCCGCCGGGACGCCGGCGGCGGCGCGTTGCGCGGGCCAGTCCCAGGGCGGCGCGTCGTCGTGCTCGCGGACGTAGCCGAGCAGGCCGGCCGCACCCCGGGCGTGGAGCCGGGCGGCGGTGTGCGTGGCCCGTTCCGCGATCGAGGACCGTGCCGCCGACGGCCCGTTGGCCTGGTACCGCTCGGCGAGCGCGAGCTCCAGGCCGGCCGGGTGGCCGGGAGCGCCGACGTCACGGGAGACGAGCAGGTCGCCGCGGTCGTGGTCCTCGCCGACGACGACCAGCCCGGCGGACTCCAGCGCCGCATAGACCGAGGTCCCGTCGTGGGAGGACCCGGTGAGGTGGACGGGGTGCCCGGGGCGCGGGTCGCGCGTGGGCAGCTCCTCGACCAGCGTCGTCAGCAGCTCCGCGGCGCGGCCGGGGGGCAGGGCGCAGGCCGCGTCGACGACCCGGAGGAACTCGGTGCCCGTGAGCCGGCGGGCGGAGCGCAGGTCCCCCACGGCGCGCAGCAGGCCGCGTACCCGGTCGTGCGCCACGACGGCGGCGGCGAGCGCGTCGTCACCGACGGGGCGCCCGGAGCGCTCGCCCAGCCAGGTCCGCAGACCGCGGACCTTGGCCAGGACGTAGCGGGTCGTCGTGCGGTGCGGCAGGTGCAGGACGTCGACCAGGTGCACCGGGGGCAGCGCGACCGACGGCTCGACCCGGCGCAGTTCGCGGAGCACGTAGAACAGCCGCAGCGAGGCCTCGCAGTCCCGCGAGACGACGAGCACGTCGAGCGGGCCGTACGCCCCGTCGAGCAGCCGGGTCAGCACCGAGTGGGCGACCGGGTCGAGTCCGCCGCCGAGCAGGCGTCGTCCGGCCGAGGCGTCCTCCTCCGGCGAACCGGACAGCCGCAGCGGGCGGTAGCCGGCGGCGGTGAGCAGCTCGACCGGCACGTCGGCACCGACGTGGCCGGCGACCGGGCGGGTGTCGCCCGCCTCCGGGCGGGCAGGGGCCGGCAACGCAGCGAGGGCTGCGGACATGGGAACCTCCGGGTCAGATGACGGCGTCGGCGGTGAGTGCGGCGACGTCGTCGGCGTCGTAGCCGAGGAGCTCGCGGTACACGCGGTCGTTGTGCTGGCCGAGTTCCGGCGCGGGGCCGTCGAGCCCGACGTCGGAGCCGGAGAACACGATGGGCATCCCGGTGGCGGACAGGTCGGCCACCGCGCCGTGCCGCGGGTGGGTGAGTGGGACGACCTCCCGGCGCTCGCGCACGAGCGGGTCCCGGACGGCCTCCAGGGGGTCGCGCACCTCCGCCGCGGGCACGCCCTGGGCGGTGAGCCGCGCGATCACCTCGGCCCGGGGCAGGTCCCGGCACCAGGCGGCGATCAGCGCGTGCAGCTCGTCGGCGCGCTCCACCCGGCGGTCCCGCGTGCGGTAGCGCTCGTCGTCGACGAGGTCCGCGCGCCCCATCGCGCGCAGCACGCCGCGGGCGAAGGCGTCGGTGGGCGCGCAGAGCGCGACGTGGCCGTCCGCGGCGGGGAGGATGCCGAACGGGGCGAGCCGCGGGACCATCGCACCGGTGCGCTGCTCCAGCCCGACGGCGTCGTAGGCGTCGAAGGGTTCGCAGGCCACGAGCGAGGTGAGGGCGCCCAGCATGGACACGTCGACGTGCTGGCCCTGTCCGGTGCGCTCGGTCTGCAGCAGCGCCGACACCGTCCCGACCACGGCGTACAGCGGGGCGAGCAGGTCCCCGACCGGGAGCCCGAACCGCACCGGGTCACCGCCGGGCTCGCCCGCGGTCATCATCACCCCGGACAGGGCCTGGATGATCGCGTCCATCGCCTTGCCCGACCCCGGACCGCCCTGGGCGCCGAACCCGCTGATCGAGGTGTACACCAGAGCCGGGTTGATCTCGCGGACCGCGGCGTAGTCGATCCCCAGCCGCGAGGTGACCCCCGGGGAGTAGTTCTCGACCAGCACGTCGGCGTGCCGGACGAGGTCGGTGAACACCGTCTTGGACCGCGGGTCCTTCAGGTTCAGCGTCACGCTGAGCTTGCCGCGGCCGCGCAGCAGCATGGACACCGACATGTCGTCGTCGTGCAGGCGGGACAGCGCCAGGCCGTCCCGGCCGAGGTAGGGGGCGTTGTTGCGGGAGGTGTCGCCGCCGGTGGCGGGGTTCTCCACCTTGATCACGGTCGCGCCCAGCCCGGCGAGCAGCAGGGTGGCGTAGGGGCCGGCGAGTGCGGTGGTCAGATCGATGACGGTGCGGCCGGCGAGCGGCTGGGCGGTCGCGTTCTCGGTCACGCTGTCTCCTCGGACGAGCCCGCCCCGGCGACGAGCCAGTCGTCGCCCCGGCGGACCAGGCGGGCATTCAGCCGGGCACGGGTGGTGATGTCGCGGACGTAGTCCACGACGGGGGAGTCCGGTCCCTGCGGGACGGGACGACCGGCGTCGTCGATCCGGCAGGGGACGATCCCCGCCTCGACGAGCCCGCCGCGGTCGAACCGGCAGGTCGCGACGACGGTGTCGCGGCTCTCGGGGTGGAAGGGGTAGAAGGGCATGTCCGGGTCGGGGGCGAAGCCGTACAGCTCCGTGCGGCGCCGGGCCCACTCGTCCCGCTCGGCGCTGTCCCCGCCGGACGCCGGGGTCAGCGCGTGGGTGACGGTCACGAAGTTGCCGAGTCCGTGGAAGATGGGCTTCCCGCGCCAGACCTCGATGCCGCGCAGGATGTGCGCGTGGTGGCCGAACACGGCGTCGGCACCGGCGTCGACGGCAGCCCTGGCGACGGGCGACTCGTACATCGCGACCGCCGCCGGGGTGTGGCCGACGCCCTTGTGCAGCGCGACCAGCACGACGTCGACCTCGGCACGCAGCCGGGCGACGTCGTCGGTCATCTCCGCCAGCGAGTCGGGGTCGGCGAAGGTGTAGACGCGCGGCGGCCCGCCCGGGCTGGCGTGGTCGAGCTCGTAGTGGGTGAGCACCCGCACCGGGGCGCAGCCCGCCTTGCGGGAGGTCGCCCAGGACTCGCGCGGACCCACACAGTTGTAGGACAGCACCCCGATCCGCAGGCCGCCGCGCTCGACGACGGCGGGCGCGCGGGCCTCGGCGAGGTCGGCTCCCGCGCCGGCGGTGAGCAGCCCGGCCCGGCGTGCGTGGGCGACGGTGTCGGTCACACCGACCTCGCCCGCGTCGAACACGTGGTTGCCGGCCAGGGTGACGACGTCGAACCCGGCGTCGGCCAGCGCACCGAGCGCCGCCGGGTCGGCCGGCGGGGCCGGGACGTCGGTGGACACCTGCGCCGTGGTCGTGGAGTGCGGGACCTCGACGTGGCCGACAGTCAGGTCGGCGGCGCGGAGCAGCGCGGCGGCCGGCGCGAGGAACGACGCGGGGTCGGGCTCGTCGAGGATCAGGTCCCCGACCGCGGCGACGGTGACCGGTGTGCTCATGCGGGGACCTCCCGGGTGTGGCGGGACAGGAAGGCGCGCAGCCGTTCGCTCGACGGGTTCCCGAAGACCTGCGCGGGCGGCCCGATCTCGACGACGCGACCGGCCTCCATGAACACGACGCGGTCCGCGACCTCGCGGGCGAAGGCCATCTCGTGGGTGACCACGACCATCGTCAGGCCGTCGGCGGCCAGCGTCCGCAGGACGCCCAGGACCTCCTCCACCAGCTCCGGGTCGAGCGCGGAGGTGGGCTCGTCGAACAGCAGGATCCGCGGCCGGGTCGCCAGCGCACGGGCGATCGCCACGCGCTGCTGCTGCCCCCCGGAGAGCTGGCGCGGGTAGTGGTGCAACCGGTCGCCGAGACCGACCCGCTCCAGCAGCGCGACCGCCTCCTCGTGGGCCCGGGCGGCAGACCGGCCGTGCACCCGCCGCGGCGCCTCGGTGACGTTGCGCAGCGCGTCGAAGTGCGGGAACAGGTTGAACTGCTGGAACACCATGCCGATCCGGCGGCGCTGGGTGGCGACGCCCTTCGGGCTGAGCGGGCGCAGCCCCCCGCGCTGCTCGGCGTAGCCGAGGAGTTCGCCGTCGAGGTACATCCCGCCGGCGTCGAGGGACTCGAGCTGGTGGACGCAGCGGACCAGCGTCGACTTGCCCGACCCCGAGGGTCCGATCACGACGACGACCTCCCCCTCGGCCACGTCGAGGTCGACGCCGTCGAGCGCGGCGTGCGACCCGAACCGCTTGGTCACACGGTGCAGGTGCAGGACGGGGCTCACGAGGCACCTCCGGCCGCGGCCGTCCGGACGTGCCCGCGGGCGAACCGGCGCTCCAGCCGTCGCTGCGCCACCGTGAGCAGCGTGACGACGGCCAGGTACCAGATGCAGGCCACGAGCAGGTTGGGGACGATCTCGTAGGTCTGGTTGTAGATGATCTGCACCGCGTTGAGCAGGTCGTTCATCGCGATCACCGACACCAGCGCGGTGCCCTTCACGACCGTGATGAACTGGCTCCCCGACGGCGGGATGATGACCCGCATCGCCTGCGGCAGGACGATCCGGAAGAACGTCTGGGCCGGGGTGAAGCCCATCGCGGCCGCGGCCTCGCGCTGCCCGTGGTCGACGCCGAGGATCCCGGCGCGCACGATCTCGGCCATGTAGGCGGACTGGACGAGCGAGAGCCCGATGACCGCCGCGGTCAGCGGGGTGATGACGTCGTTGGCGTCCCAGGACACCAGGGTCGGGCCGAACGGCAGGCCGATCGAGATCCGCGGCACCAGGTAGGCCAGGTTGAACCAGAAGATCAGCTGGACCAGCGGCGGGATGCCCCGGAACACGCCGACGTAGACGGTGGCGGCCCAGCGGACCGGCCCCAGGTCCGACAGCTGCGCGGCGGCGAGCAGGCCGCCCAGCAACGACCCGATCACCATCGCGGCGACCGCCAGCAACAAGGTCGTGACCAGGCCCCGGAGCACCGCGGGAGCGAACAGGTTCGCGGCGACGACGTCCCACTGGAACCGCTCGTTGCCGACCAGGAAGACGACGATGCGGACGACGACCAGCGCCAGCAGCAGCGAGGCGACCCAGCGCCACGGGCGGGACCGGGGACGGGCGGTCGCGACGTCGTGCGTTCCGGGGCCGCTGGTCGACGGCGGCGCGGTGACGGTCACGGCGTGGTCCCCGCGTTCAGCTCCGGCGCCGGGACGGTCACGTCGTCGAGGCCCCAGCGGGACATGATCCCGGCGTAGGTGCCGTCCCGGAACAGCTCCTCGAACGCCCGCTGCATCACCGGCCCGAGCTCCTCGGACTTCGGGACGTAGAGCGCGAGCTTGTCGACGGTGGCGCCCTGCTCCTCGGTCTGCGTGACGTAGGTGTAGACGCCCTGCTGTTGTGCGGTCACGTCGATCGCGGCCGCCTGGGTCATCCCGGCGGCGTCCGCCCGGCCGGACCGGGCGGCGAGCAGGGTGGCGTTGGTGTCGGCCAGCCCGATCGAGGTGACCTCCGGCCTGCCGGTACGGGTGCAGTACCCGGAGAGCAGCCGCAGCTGCTCCTCCACGACGCTCGCGGTCGTCACGGCGACCCGCCGGCCGCACAGGTCGTCGGCGGCCTGCACGTCCAGGGTCGAGTCGGCGGGAACCACGTAGGAGGTCCTGGTGGTCATCCAGGTGACCGTGTCGAACTGCCGCTCGCGCTCGGCGGTGACCTTCACGGGTCCGTTGAAGGCGTCGTAGCGGCCCGCCAGCATCCCCTGCAGCGCGGCCGGGAGGCTGTCGACGACCACGGTCTCGGTACGAACGCCGAGCACCCGGGCCAGGGCGTCCTGGAAGTCCCGGTCGATACCGGTGATGCTGCCGTCACCGGCGACCGTGCGGTACGGCGGATGCGAGTCGCCGGCGAACCGGATGACACCCGCCTCCTTGACCGCGTCGGGCAGTGCGGCGTGCAGCTCGGCGTTCGCGCCGGGTGGCAGCGGGGTCTCCGCGGGGTCCCCCGAGCCCCCGATCCCACAGCCGGCGAGCAGCAGCACCGAGGCGGACAGGACGCCGAGGCCCAGGACACGGGGACGGCGTGGGCGGGTGTGGCGCATGGCGAGGTACTCCCTGCGTTGGGTCGTGCCATGTGTGGGCCGGTCGGCGGTTCACGATCATTGCCGACGTCGACAGCGACGAGCGTCGCACGAGGTGTCGCCTATGACAACACCTCCTTTCCGCTCTGCGGAAGACCGACGGGCGACACGTACGCTCCCCCGCGGGAGGGATGTCGATGCCGGACGACGGGCGCACACGGGCGGAGCCACAGCTGCTGCTGACCTCGCTGCTCGGCGACTACTGGTACTGGCGTGACGAGCACATCCCGTCCGCCGCGCTGGTCCGGCTGCTCGCCGAGTTCGGGATCGGCCGGGAGAACGCCCGTGCGGCGATGCGGCGGCTCGCCGCCAAGGGGCTGCTGACGACCTCGCGCGCCGGCCGGACCACGGCCTACGGCATCCCGCCCCGGACCAGCGACGTCATCGTGCACCGGACCCACCGGATGCTGGTCTTCGGCGCGTCCGCGCCGCCCTGGGACGGCCGGTGGACCGTCGTCGCGTTCTCGGTGCCCGAACAGGAACGCGAGATCCGCACGGCGCTGCGCTCCCGGCTGCGGGTACTCGGGCTCGCCGCCCTGTACGACGGCCTGTGGGTCTCGCCGCACGACCTCGCCGGGCCCGCCCGCGACCTCGTCGCCGAGCTCGGCATCGGTCGGGCGACCGTCCTGCGGGCGACCGAGGTGCCCGGCGGCCCGCACGGCGGGGGGCCCGCGTCGGCGTTCGACGTGGAGGGCCTGGCCGCCGAGTACGCGGAGTTCGTCCGGATCTACGCACCGCTGCGCGACGGCCTCGCCGCGGGCCGGATCGGCCCGGCCGAGGCGCTGCGGATCCGCACCGAGCTGCGGGTGGCGTGGCGCACCTTCCCCGAGCGCGACCCCGACCTCCCCGCGGTCATGCTCCCGGCGGGGTGGGCACGGCCGGAGGCGCAACGGCTGTTCATCGAGGTCTACGACCGGCTCGGGCCGTTGGCGGAGCACCGGTTCCGGCAGGTACTCGCCGAGGTCGACCCGGGTCTCGCCGAGCTGGCCTCGCACCACGACAGCGCCCGCATCGCGCGCCTGTACTCCGAGCTCGGCGACCGGCGGGCACGGGGCGACACCCCGTTCGAGCAGGCGGTCCGCGAGCGCAGGCTCGACGAGGTGGGCCGCGGCAGGCCGTCGGCCTGAGCGGGCACCGCGCTATGGCAGCAGCGCCCGGACCTCGTCGGGGTCCGGGCCGCCCGACCCGATCACCACGACGGCGTCGTCGAACCCCGCATCGGCGTAGCGCTCCAGGTCGTCGCGGAGGCGACCGAGGTCGGCACCCGCGGGCACCGGCAGGGCGTAGGCGACCGCACGTCGCCCCCCGGCGGCCCGGAAGCGGCCGAGGGCCTCGACCATCTCGTCGGGCGTGGTGCGGTAGCCGGAGGCGAGCCAACCGTCGAAGCCGCGGGCGGCCTTCTCCACGTTCGCACCCCAGGAGCCGAGCAGCAGCGGCGGCCGGGTGGCCGGCGGGTCGGCGAGCCGGGCGTCGGCATCACCACCACGTTCCAGCAGGTCACGGAGCCGGACCACGTTCTCGTCGAACATCCGGAAACGACCGCGGTGGTCGCGGCCGAGGGCGGCGTAGTCGGCGCGGGTGGAGCCGGGGCTGATGCCGAACGCGAGCCGGTCCCCGCAGACCGCCTGCAGCGACAGCATCCGGTGGGCCAGTTCGGCCGGGTGGTGCAGTGGGACCTGCACCGTGCCCGTCGACAGGCCGACGCCGTCGGTGGCCCCGGCCGCGACGGCCAGCGCGACGAACGGGTCGGGCACCAGCCGTCCACGGCCGATGATCTCCGGCGCCCACAGGTGCGCGAAACCGGCACCGGCGAGTCGCCGGGCCCACCCGGCGACCGGGTACGGCGGCGCGTCGGACAGGTGCGCGAGCGTCGCGCCGAGGCGCACCGCTACGCCCGCCGGTCCGCGGCGAACCGGGCGTACCAGCGCAGTGCGTCCGGATCGTCGACCGAGGCCAGGTTCGCGGCCCTCTCCAGCGGACGGCCCGCCATCAGCTTCTTGATCGGGACCTCCAGCCGCTTCCCACTCAGCGTGTGCGGCACCGCGGGCGCCTCGACGATCTCGTCCGGGACGTGCCGCGGCGTCAGCCGGGACCGCAGGGCGGACACGATCGTGGCCCGCAGGTCGTCGTCGAGGGTGTGACCCTGCGCGGGGACGACGAACAGGCCCAGCCAGTACTCGTCGTCGGGGAGATCGACGCCGACGACCAGCGCCTCGTCGATCTCCTCCATCGTGTCGAGGACGTCGTAGAAGTCGCCGCTGCCCAGCCGGACGCCCTGCCGGTTGAGCGTGGAGTCCGAGCGGCCGTGGATGGCGACGCTGCCGTCGGCGTGCAGGGTCACCCAGTCCCCGTGCCGCCACACGCCGGGCCAGGTGTCGAAGTAGGAGTCGGTGTAGCGCTCGGCGTCCGGGTCGTTCCACAGGTGCACCGGCATCGACGGCATCGGCTGGAGGACCACCAGGTCACCGACCTCGTCGACGACGGGGTTCCCGTCGTCGTCCCAGGCCGCGCAGTCGACACCGGCCAGGCGACCGCCGATCCGCCCGGCCCGCACCGGCGAGTATTCGTTCGCGCCGACGAAGGAGCCGGAGACGTCGGTGCCGCCGCTGGTCGAGTCGATCCGCATGTCCGAGCGGACGTGGGAGTACAACCAGTCGTAGCCGGCGGGCGGCAGCGCCGAGCCGCTGACCATGACGTGCCGCAGCCGGGACAGGTCGTGCTCGGTGCGCGGGGACACCCCGGTGTTCGCCGTCGCCGTGACGACCGCCGCCCCCATCAGGACGACGTCGGCGCCGGTCCGGGCGGCGACCTCCCAGACCGCACCCGGCGGGTGGCCGGGGCTGCCCTCGTAGAGCACGATGCTCGCGCCCTGGGTGAGCGCCCCGAGCTGCATGTTCCACAGCGCCCAGCCGGTGGAGGTGTAGGTGAACATGCGCTCGCCGGGCCGCAGGCCGCAGTACAGCCCGGACCACTTCAGGCCCTCGAGGGTGATGCCGCCGTGGCCGTGCACGAGGCCCTTCGGCAGGCCGGTGGTGCCGGAGGTGAACAGCACCCACAGCGGGTGCGAGAACTCGACCTGCGCGAACTCCGGCTCGGCGTCGACGGCGAGCAGCTCGGCCCACGGCGTCGCGCCCTCCGGCACCGGCCGGTCGAACACGGAGGGGACGGCCACGACGTGGCGCACCGTCGGCAGCTCGGCCCGCAGCCGCGCGACGACGTCGGCGCGGTCGACCTCGTGGCCGTTCCAGTGGTAGCCGTCGGCGACGACGAGCACGGTCGGTTCGAGCTGGGCGAGCCGGCCGATGGTGCCCTCGGCACCGAAGTCCGGCGAGCAGCACGACCAGACCGCGCCGACCGCGGCCGCGGCCAGCAGCCCGATCACGGCGTGCTCGGTGTTGGGCAGGTAGGCGCAGACCCGGTCCCCGGGGCGCACCCCGGCCCGGCGCAGCCAGCCGGCGGCGGCCGCGACCGACCGGCGGAGCCCGCCACGGGTGATCTCCCGGGCGGGCGCCCCGCCCTCCTGCACGCACACCAGCGCGGGGTCGTCGTCGGCGCCGCGGCGCAGCGCGTGCTCGGCCCAGTTCAGCCGGGCCCCGGTGAACCACCGGGTGTGCGGCATGTCGTCCGCGGTGCGGACCTGTTCCCACGGCGTCGAGAACGCGACGTCGTAGTAGTCGACGACCGAGCGCCAGAACCGGTCGACGTCGGCGACCGACCACGTGTGCAGGGCGTCGTGATCGTCGAACGGACGGCCCTCCCGCTCGGCCAGCCAGTCCAGGTAGGCGCGCAGCGCGGACTGCTCGATGCGCTCCGCCGACGGGCTCCAGAGGACGTCGGTCATCGGTGTCTCCTCCGTGGGGCGTCCCGCGCGTCGGCGGGCCCACCCGGGAGGTGGACCCGCCGACGCGGTGCTGCGGTGCGGTGCCGCGGTCAGCCCTCGGCGGGGTCGCCGAGGGACACCCGGCTCGGGGTGCTCAGGAGGCGAGCACCTTCGGCATGATGTCGTTCTTGATCCGCTTGAGGTCGTCGAGCGTCTTGGACACCGGGACGTCGGCGAACGGCGGCCAGATCAGCGGCATGGTCATGCCCGCCTCCTTGTACGCCTTGAGCCGGTCGGTGAGCTGCTTCTCGGTGCCCACCAGCAGGTTCGACGCGACACCGTTGACGGTCTGGTCGACCTCCTCGTCGGTGATGACCGTCCAGATCATCGAGCAGATCTCCAGGTCCTTGGCCCGCTTCGGGCTGCCGATCTCCTCGAACTGCTCGTCGATGGCGGTGATCCACTGGGCGAGGCGCTCGGGCGAGTCCTGGATGCCGATCCAGCCGTCGAGGTCGTACTTGGTGATCCGGCGCGCCGAGCGCAGCGGGTCCTTGAGGCCGCTCATGAAGATCGGCGGGCGCGGGTCCTGCAGCGGCTTGTGCCCGAAGCCGCAGGCGTCGAAGTCGGCGAACTCGCCGTGGAACTCGTAGTGGTCGGCGCCCTTGTCCCAGATGCCCTGCATGATCTCGATCGACTCGCGCACGTGCTTGTGGCGCCTCGGGAAGATGTCCGTGGCGCTCGCCGCGGCGAACTCCTCGGGCATCCAGCCGGAGCCGACGCCGACGTTGAGCCGGCCGCCGGCGAGGTGGTCGATGGTCGCCAGCTCCGCGGCGAGGACGCCGGGCGAGCGGAACGGCGTGTCGATGATGCTCATGCCGATGCGGACCTTGGTGGTCTTCGCGGCGAGCCACGGGATCAGCGGGTAGCCCTGGAACCACCGACCGCGCGAGGACACCGGCAGCCCGTTCGGCAGCCCGTCCATCATGCCGAAGGAGTACTGCAGCTCCTGACGGTCGGACTTCTCGGGGACGACGATCCGGTCGAGCGTCCAGACCGAGTCGAAGTCGAGCTCCTCGGCGAGCGCGGTGAGGTCCTCCAGCTCCTTGACCGTGACGAGGTCGCGGAAGTTGGGGAGGTACAGAGCGAGCTTCATGTGATGCTGCCTCCTTGCGGCATGACAGGGTCGCTAACGGGAGAGTGTGACGCGGATCTCGTTCTTGAGAACCTTACCCACGGTCGAGCGCGGAAGATCGGCCCAGAGCTCGACCTGCTTGGGGGCCTTCACGGAGCCGATGCGCGCCTTGACGAACGCGACCAGTTCCTCGGTGTCGATCTCGGCACCGGGCTGGGGCTGGACCACCGCGGTGACCCGTTCGCCCCACTTCTCGTCGGGCAGCCCGACGACCGCGCAGTCCCGGACGGCGTCGTGCGCCATCAGGGCCTGCTCCACCTCGGCGGAGTACACGTTGAACCCACCGGAGATGACCATGTCCTTGGCCCGGTCGACGATGTGCAGGAACCCGTCGTCGTCGAGCAGGCCGATGTCGCCCGTGTGGTGCCAGCCGTGCGCCGACACCTCCGCGGTCGCCTCGGGGTTGCGGTGGTAGCCCGCCATCACCAGCGAACCGCGCACACAGATCTCGCCGCGCTCACCACGCGGGACCGGGTGGCCCTGCTGGTCCAGGATCGCGACGGTGACCAGCGGCGACGGCCGCCCGGCCGAGGCCAGCCGTTCGGTGGCGACGCTCCCGTCGGCGTGACGGTGCTCGGCGGGCGACATCGTCGAGATCATCATGGGGGCCTCGGACTGGCCGAACAGCTGCGCCATCGGCCCGATCCGGTCCAGCGCCTCGGTCAGCCGGGCCACCGACATCGGGGCCGCGCCGTACCAGAAGCACTGCAGCGACGACAGGTCCGTCGCGTCGAGCGCCTCGTGGCCGAGGACCATGTAGATCAGCGTGGGCGGCAGGAACGTGTGCGTGACCCGGTGCGCCTCGATCAGCTCCAGGAACCGGCCGACGTCGGGCTTCGCCATGATCACGACCTCGCCGCCGCGAGCCAGCACCGGGAAGCACAGGACGCCCGCGGCGTGGGTCAGGGGCGCCAGCGCGAGGTACACGGGCCGCTCGCCGAACGGATAGCTCATCAGCGTGATCGCCGACATCGTCTCGACGTTGCGGTCGGTCAGCAGCACGCCCTTGGGACGCCCGGTGGTGCCGCCGGTGCCGACCAGCGCCACGATCTCGTCGGGCGGTGCCGCCTCGGCGGACGGGTCGTCGCGGGCGGCGTCGAGCCAGGCGTCGAAGGCCTCGGCACGACCGTCCGGGCCGGGGTCACCGAGACGCACGAGGGTGGTCAGCTGCGGGAGGTCCGGGGCGATCTCGGCGACCAGGCCGTCGAAGGAGGGCTGGTAGATCAGCGTGGTGCAGTCGAACAGATCGAGCAGTTCGGCGGTCTCGCCCGCCGCGTTGCGCGGGTTGATCGGGCACCACACCGCGCCGGCGCGGGCGATGCCGAACACGCAGGAGAACGCGGTCGGGTCGTTCGCCGAGAGGATGCCGACCTTGTCCCCCGGCGCGACGCCGGAGCGGCGCAGCGCCCGCGCGACGGAGTGCGAGAGCTCGACGACGTCGCCGTAGGACAGCGTCGTGCCGTCGAGGGTCAGACAGGGGGCCGCGGGATCGAGGGAGGCGCCCTTGTCGAGGTAGAAGGTCAGCGACATCGCGGCTCCCCGGATCTGCACCGTTGCGGACAGCGACGACCGTGGCGGGAATCTGGACAGTTGTCAAGAATTCCTGCCCGACCGGGGTGGGGAACGCCGACGGCGGACGGCCCGGGAGTGGTCCCGGTCCGTCCGCCGTCGTGGTGCGGGGAGTGGTGCCTACGCCTGCCCGGTCAGCGCCCCGGCCAGCGGGCCCAGCGGCGGCGCCCACTCGCGGATCTCGGCGCGGGCCACGACGCCGGCCGTGGAGAACGGGTCCGCGTCGACGATCGCCTGCACGGCGGCCCGGTCCTCGACGCGGAAGATCAGCAGGCCGCCCGGGGCCTCACCCGGGGCCCAGGCGCCGGCGACGAGCATCGTCCCGTCCTCGGCGAGGGGGCGCAGGTAGTCACGGTGGGCCGGACGCGTGGCGTCCCGGAGCTCCGTGTCGTCGGTGTAGGTGTAGATCAGTGCGAAAGTCGTGGCCACACCGCGATCCTCGCACGCGGCGACGCCGACGGGGCCACCGTCGGCGTCGTCGTCCGTCGTCACTTCGCCGCGAGGCGCTCCAGGCGACGGGTGGTGGGCCAGCGGACGTTCGTCGCCCAGCCCGCCTTCTCGAAACCGCGGATGACCACGGCGGAGATGTCGATCTGGCCCTTCTTCACGCCGTGCCGGGCGCAGGTCGGGTCGGCGTGGTGCAGGTTGTGCCAGGACTCGCCGCAGGACAGCACGGCCAGCCACCAGACGTTGGCGGACTTGTCGCGTGCGGCGAACGGGCGCTCGCCCCAGATGTGGCAGATCGAGTTGATCGACCAGGTCACGTGGTGCAGCACCGCGACGCGGACGAAGCCCGCCCAGAACAGCGCGGTCAGCGCACCCCACCAGGACATCGTGATCAGACCGCCGAGCAGTGCCGGGCCGAGCAGGCTCGCGACGACGATCAGCGGGAACGCCTTGTCGACGCGGGCGATGTCGCGGTCCTCCAGCAGGTCCGGGGCGAACCGCTTCATATTGGTCAGGTCGCGCTGGAACAGCCAGCCCAGATGGGCGTGCCAGAAGCCCTTGACCAGGGCCATCGGGCCGGTGCCGTAGAGCCACGGCGAGTGCGGGTCGCCCTCCTTGTCGGAGAACGCGTGGTGCCGGCGGTGGTCACCGACCCAGTCGAGCACGCTGCCCTGCAGCGACAGGCTGCCCGCGATCGCCAGCGCGATCCGCAGCGGGCGCTTCGCCTTGAACGCGCCGTGGGTGAAGTACCGGTGGAACCCGACCGTGACGCCGAGGCAGCTCACGTAGTAGAAGACGACAGCCAGCACGACGTCGGTCCAGCCCAGGAAGCCCGCCCCCCAGGCGAGGGGGACGGCCGCGAGCAGCGCCAGGGTCGGCAGGACGACGAACAGCCCCACCAGGAACATCTCCCCCGGCGGGCGCTTCCCGTCCAGGACGGGTGCGGGCCCGCTCTTCGTGGGAGCCGGTGCCGCGTCGAGTGTTGTCATGGCTCCACTACATCGGGTGACCGGCGTCGGCACAGTCCGGCTGGCCCCCCTGTGTGGAAGGGGGTATCTCCTCGGCTGGGCCGTTCGCGCGATCCCGTACCCCCGTGAGCAGAACCTGCGACGACGACGTGACCGTCCGCTCGCGGTGAACAGCTCACCGGGGAGCCCGCGATCGGGCGGGCGGCGTACGTCACCGCGATCCTCAGGGTTCGGTGAAGACGTCGTCGATGAGCACGGTGACCTGGACGGGTTCGAGGTCCGTGAGGTGGCGGACCGTGGCGACCACGGCGCGGCGGACGTCGTCGGCGAGCTGGTGCAGCGGGCGTCCGAAGTCCGCGGCGAGGGTGATCTCCAGGGCCGTGCTCGCCCCGGCGACGCCTGCGGTGACCTCGGAGTCCGAGTCGCGGTGGCCGGACAGGTCACGGCTCAGGGCGACGCGGACACCGGGAACACCTTCGGCGGAGTGCCGCGCAGCGGCGACGACCACCCGCGCGGCGACGCGGGTGAGCCCGTCGGCAGTGCGGACGGTGGCGTAGTCGCTGTCGTCGATCGCGCTGCGGATGCGCGCGAGCGCCTCCTCCATCGGCCCCTCGGGCGCGATCACCTGCTCGGCGGCCAGGTCGCGCAGGGGTGACAACAGCCGGTCGTACTCCGCGAGAGCCGCCTGGCAGTGCACGCAGCCCTGCTGGTGCACGTCACGGTCGGCACCGCGGCCGTCGGCGACCTGGGTGAGCAGCGTGTCGACCGACCTGCCGCAGGTGAGGGTGTCCCGGTCCCGACGGTCGGTGTGGTCGGGCTGGTCGTGCTCGGTCATGCCCACTCCCGCATGGTGTCGGCGAGCCGGCGGCGGGCTCGGTACAGACGGCCGCGCAAGGTCGGTTCGGAGACGCCGAGGATGGCGGCGGCCTCGTCGTAGCCCAGCTGCTCGATGTCCACCAGCACGACGGGGGCCCGCTGTTCAGGTGGGAGACCGGTGACCGCCGCCAGCATCGCCGAGAGCCTGTTCCTGGCCATCACCTGGGCGTCGGCGCCCGGCGAACTGACGATGTCGGGATCGGTCAGGGGTGTGTCCTCACGGCGACGCCTGATCGTGCCCAGACAACGGTTCACCACGATGCGGTAGAGCCACGTGGTGAACAGGCTCGTGCCCGCGAATCCGGCCAGCGCCGTCCACAGCTGGATGACGACCTCCTGGGCGACGTCCTCGGCGTCGTCGGGGTTGCCGAGCATGCGCAGGGCGATCCGGTAGATGCGGTCGCGGTGTCGCCGTACGAGCGCCTCGTAGGCGTCGAGCGAACCCTCCTGGGCCTTGCCGACGAGCCAGTCGTCGGCCTGGTGGTCGAGCCGCTCGGGACGGGGCCCACGCCGCGCCGGGACGGGGCGGGGCCGGCTGTCGTCGTGCGCCACGTGGCTCCGTACCTCCGGCGGGATGGTCGACGCCGACCTGTCGGCCTCGGGAACTCGTTGCTGCGGTGCCGAGTGCGCCGACGCCCCCGAGCCGGCGACAGGGGCGACGGACATGCGGACGATCGTTGCGTAGACACGAACATCCCGCCCGGCGGAGCAGTGCGCCCACGCGCGCAACGGGCGGGGGTCACCTGTAGTCCTCGACGGTGACGGTGATTCCCGCGTCGGGGATGACACAGCGGACAGCGGCTCTGACCTGGTCGGCGATCTCGGCGATCGGATGGGGGTAGCGACCGACGACGTGGACGTCGACATGCGTGGAGCGTCGAGCGTCCGCGCCCGTCCGCTCGGCGCTCCCCGGGTCGACGCCGAGGCGGACACCCACGACTCGCCGTCCCGGCAGATGGGTGGCGACGGTCCCGAAGGGCCCGCCGTGGAGATCGACGACGCCCGGACAGCCCCGTACCGCGTCGGCGAGTGGGACACTGAGGTGGTCAGGATGTACTGGTCGGGGGTCGGTCATGGGCCCTCTCCTCTCTCGTCGTCGCGAGCTGTCGAGGTCGTGTGGGGGGTGGGCGCCCGGTCGTGCGCCGCCGGCTGTGTGTCAGGTGCGATCGCAGCCAGGTCCACGCACAACCGGGTCAGAACCGGTTCCGGCACGAGCGCGATGACGTGCGCCGCAGCTCCGGCATGCGTGCGGCATCGACCTCGCCGACGATCCGCAGCACCACGGTCCCCGGGCCCGGCCTGTCCACCAGCACGTCAGCGGCATGGTGCTCACTCATTCGGTCGTCCTCGACATCGTCGTCGGTGATCGGGTGATGCCGGGTCCGTCGGCGGACCGACCGCGGACGGGCGCATCGCCCGCAGATTCACCACCTGGTCGACGCGGACGAGAGGCAGCCGGTCGGTGCGGCGCCGCGGAGAGCACCTGCAGCCCTCGATCACGACGACGATCTCGGCCGCCCGTCCGGCGGAGGCAACGGATGCACGGACCAGGGCGGCGATCCCGTCGGGCGTGCAGGCCGTCCGTCCGACGGCCGGGGAAGGTGGCCGTCGACCTCGCCGCAGGGCCCGGGTGCGAGTTCCCTCCGGCAGCGCAGCTCAGCGCCCGGGTCGCGGCCGGGGCGAGGGCCGGCCCGGGGTGGACGTCACGCGATGCGGGCCGCTCCGCCGCCGAGGGTGTACACGCCGCGGACCTCGCGGGCCGCCGGACCTGCGATCTCGGCGACGACTGCCTCGGCGATCCGGGTACTGCCCCGGCCGGAGGACAGCGCGCCCGACGCCGCCGGGCCCGGGGTCGTCGCCGTGGGGGTGTCCGAGGTGGTCATGTCCTGTCTCCCTTCGTGCCGCGGGCCCGGCCGCCTGGTGTGCCGGGGCCTCTGCGGCGGAGGAGGCCTCCGTTGCCGGAAGGTCTCGTTCCGTTCCACAGCCGTGGGACACGATCGGGACAGGATCCTCACGCGGCGGTGCTGTGATGTGAACCATCGCCGAGCGGTCGGTCCTCGCAACCGGGGGAGACCGGTGCCGGCGAGAGTGGAGGGTCGTCCTGCCACCCGGCGTCTCGCGAATCGTCCATAGCCCTGCGTCACGCTGTCGGCCGGCCGGCACGGCCTCGACCACGGGGAGCCGTGCGAGCGGTCCTGCCGGAGACGTTCCGGAGCGGACCGCTGATCGGACCTGGAGCCGGAGGTCGGGATCGAACCGACGACCTACCGCTTACAAGGCGGTTGCTCTACCACTGAGCTACACCGGCGGGCAGGCCCCAGCCTAACCCGCCCCTCCGTCGCAACCGCTCACCCCGCCCGGCCGTCGGACGGTGTGAGGTAGGCCGACGCCCCGACGCCGGTCGGCGGCCCGCCCCTAGCCTGGTGGGCGACGCCAGACCCGCACGACGGAATGGAGGGATCGTGGCCGAGGAGACGCCGCCGGCCGACCGGTTCGCACGGCGACTGCGCGGCGCGCTGCGGCGTGACGCGAAACGGCTGCTCACCCCGGGTCCGTCGACGGTGCCGATGCTCATGCTCGGCCCGCAGGTCCCCGACGACGCCCGTGTGCAGGAGGTCCTGGACCTCTGCATGCGGATCGGTGAGATCGAGCTGTCCTCCGGCGAATCGGTCGACGAGGTCACGGCGACGATGCTGCGGCTGGCCAACCTGGCAGGTCTGCCGGCGGTCGACGTGGACATCACGTTCACCTCGATCACGATGTGCTGCCACCGCGGCAACGCCGCCCAGCCGGTGACGACGATGCGGCTGGTCCGCTACCGCACGCTCGACCTGTCCCGCCTCGCCGAGACCGAGGCGATCATCCGCGACGTCGAGGCGGGTCGGCTCGACGTGCGGGCGGCGTCGTCGAAGGTCTCCGAGGTCGTGCGGCACCCGCACCCCTACCCCCGCTGGGTGGCGACGTTCGGCTGGGCCGCGCTGGCCGCGTCGATCGCCCTGCTGCTCGGTGGCGGCCCGCTGACCGCGACGACGGCGTTCGTCACCACCGCGATCATCGACCGGATCGGCCGGGTACTGGCCCGGCGCGGGGTCGCAGCGTTCTTCCAGCAGGTGGTCGGTGGCTTCCTCGTCACCGCCTCGACGGTCGCCCTGGTGCAGCTGGAGGTGTTCCCGCCGGGCACCCGGGCGTCCTACATCGTCGCCGCGGGCATCACGGTGCTGCTGTCCGGGCTGAGCGTGGTCTCCACCGTGCAGGACGCCCTGACCGGCTACTACCTGACCGCGGCCGCCCGCATGGTCGAGATCTCACTGCTGTCGGCGGGGCTTCTGACCGGCGTCGTGCTCGGCCTGCAGCTCGGGCTCGCGATGGGGACCCAGATCGAGGTGTCCGGGGACCTGCCGTCGGGACCGGGCCAGTTCGGGCTCTCGCTGGTCGCCGGTGCGCTGGCGGCGGCGTTCTACGCGCTCGCCGGGTACGCACCGTTGCGGTCGTTGCCGATCGCCGGCGCGGTCGGCGCGTCGAGCTGGCTGGTCTACGGCCTGCTCACGCAGAACGCCGGGCTCGGCCAGGTACCCGCGACCGGGGCCGCGGCCCTGGTCGTCGGGCTCGCGGCGGGCCTGCTGCGGCGCGGCACACAGACCCCGCCGATGGTCGTCACCCTCGCCGGGGTCACCCCGCTGCTGCCCGGTCTGGCCGCCTACCGCGGCTTCTACCAGCTGGCGATCGAGGGGCCGTCCGAGGGATTGGTGACGATCACGATCGCGCTGGCCGTCGGTCTGGCGCTGGCCGCGGGCGTCGCCCTGGGGCAGTTCGTGGCCAGCCCGCGCCGCCGTCCCGAGGACCGGCCCGGCGGGGCCGAGAGCTCCCCCACCGGCGCCGCGGCCGTCGGCGCCCCGGTGCCCGACACCACGGCCGACGGGGCCGATCCGAAGTAGGGTCGCCACGGGGCGAGCGTCGAGGAGGGCATGTGTCCACAGGGGAACCGGTGACCGCAGCGGATCTGGTGGTGGTGGCCAACAGGCTCCCCGTGGACCTGGAGCGGCACCCGGACGGCAGCACCACCTGGCGTCGCAGCCCGGGTGGCCTGGTCACGGCGCTGGAGCCGACCCTGCGGGCCCGGGAGGGTGCTTGGGTCGGCTGGCCCGGCGTCCCCGACGCCGAGGTCGAGCCCTTCGCCGAGGACGGCCTGTCGCTGTTCCCGGTGATGCTGACCGCGCAGGAGGTCACCGACTACTACGAGGGCTTCTCCAACGGCACGCTCTGGCCGCTCTACCACGACGTCGTCGCACCGCCGCAGTTCCACCGGCACTGGTGGCGGGCCTACACCGCGGTGAACCAGCGCTTCGCCGAGGAGGTCGCCAAGGTCGCCGCGCAGGGCGCGACGGTCTGGGTGCAGGACTACCAGCTCCAGCTCGTCCCGGGGAAGCTGCGCGAGCTGCGCCCGGACCTGCGGATCGGCTTCTTCCTGCACATCCCGTTCCCGCCGGTCGAGCTGTTCCGCCAGCTCCCGTGGCGGACCCGGATCATGGAGGGACTGCTCGGCGCGGACCTCGTCGGCTTCCACACCGACGGCGGCGTCCGCAACTTCCACTGGCTCGCCCAGGAGCTCGCCGGGGCCTCCCCCGACCGCGACCCCGAGGTGCTCCACCACGGCGGACGGCGGATCCGGCTCGGCGCGTTCCCGATCTCGATCGACTCGCACCGGCTCGACGAGCTGGCCCGGACCCCCGAGGTCGAGAAGCGCGCCGCCGAGATCCGGACGGAGCTCGGCAGCCCGGAGAAGATCGTGCTGGGGGTCGACCGGCTCGACTACACCAAGGGCATCGACGTCCGGCTCCGCGCGTTCCACGAGCTCCTCGAGGAGGAGCGGGTGTCCGTCGACGACGCGGTGATGATCCAGCTGGCGACGCCGTCGCGGGAGCGGGTCGAGCACTACCAGCAGATGCGCGCCGACATCGAGCAGGCCGTCGGCCGGATCAACGGCGAGTTCGCCCGCGTCGGGCACCCGGCGGTGCACTACCTGCACCGGTCGCTGCCGCGCGAGGAGCTCGCCGCGTTCTTCCTCGCCGCCGACGTCATGCTCGTGACCCCGCTGCGCGACGGCATGAACCTCGTCGCCAAGGAGTACGTCGCCTGCCGCCCCGACGACGGCGGCTGTCTCGTGCTGTCCGAGTTCGCCGGTGCCGCGATCGAGCTGACCAGCGCTCTGCTGGTCAACCCGCACGACACCGACGGCGTCAAGGAGGCGCTCTACGCGGCGCTGACCATGAACGCCGAAGAGGGGCGCAAACGGATGCGCACGCTGCGCCGCCAGGTCCTCGACCACGACGTCGACCGCTGGGCCACCGGGTTCCTGGAGGCGCTCGGCATCCGGGTCGAGCAGTGAGCCCCGACGCCGCCGTGGAGCAGCTCGCCGGCGTGGGGCGGCTGCTCGTCGCCCTCGACTTCGACGGCGTACTGGCCCCGCTGGTCGACGACCCGTCGGCGTCGCGGCCGCTGCCCGCCTCGGCCGACGCCGTCCGGCGCCTCGCGGCGCACGACGCGACGACCGTCGTGATGCTGTCCGGCCGCGGCCGCGACGACCTCGCAACCGTCTCCGGGTTCGTCCCGCCGGTCGGGCTGGTGGGCAGCCACGGCGCCGAGTACGACGACGGGCTCGCCGCCCTGCTCGGGCGCGGCGGCCTGCTGACGCCTGCGCAGGAGCGCCGGCGGACCGCGCTGCTCGACGGCCTGCGCACCCTGGTCGACGGGACCCCCGGGGCGCGCCTGGAGACCAAGCCCGCGGGCGGAGCGGTGCACGTGCGCGGCATGGACCCGGCCGCCGGGGCGGCGCTGCTGGAGCGGGTCGACGCCGAGTGGGCCGGTGACGGCGTCGACGCCGTCGCGGGCAAGGACGTGCTGGACCTGGCCGTCGTCGAGACCACCAAGGGCTCCGCGGTGGAGGCGCTGCGGTCGGCCCTGCACGCGGACGCGGTGCTGTTCGCCGGGGACGACGTCACCGACGAGACCGCGTTCCGGGTGCTGGGCGACGGCGACGTCGGCATCAAGGTCGGCGACGGCGACACCGCGGCCCGCTTCCGGGTCGCCGACCCGCAGGAGATGGCCGGGGTCCTGGAGCGGCTGGCCGCGCTGCGCTGCGGGTCCTGACCAGGTCCTGACCGGGTCCTGACCAGGTCGCGGCAGCTCAGTCGAGGTCGGCCAGCGCGGCCGGGGGCTCGCGGCACGGGTCGTCGGCGGCGGGCAGGTCGGAGGCGTTGCCGGGGATCCCGAGGCCCTCGGTGGCGGCGAGCCCACCCATCTGGTTGTACCAGCGCGGGGCGCGCTCGCGGGCGTGCCAGTAGCCCTTCGCGCTGATCCAACCGCGTTCGCCGGGGTCGGCGACACCGTTGCCGTTGGAGTCGCCGAGGAAGCGCATGCCGCCGCCGGGGGCGCGTTCGACGTGCAGCGGGGACGGCAGCAGCCCGATGAGCTGCGCGGACTCGTCCACGCTGAGCGAGCGGCTGGACTTGCCGAAGTAGTACCAGGAGGCGGCGCAGACGCCGTAGACGCGCGGCGCGAACTGCGCGACGTTGACGTAGATCTCCAGGATCCGGCGCTTGGACATGACGAGCTCCATCGTCTCCGCCGGCGGGATCTCCAGTGCCTTGCGCACCGGTTCCAGCGGCGGATAGCGCCCGGCCCACAGGAACAGGTTCTTCGACGTCTGCTGGGTGATGGTCGACCCGGACGGGTCGTCGGTGCCGTCCATGTACGCCTGCACGCGCGCCCACTGCATCCCGTAGTCGACGGCGAGGGTGCGCTCCGGGAACTGCTGGTCCTCCTGCCCCATCACCACGATCAGGAAGTTGCGCGACACGTGCTCGGCGTCGGTCCACTGCGCGACGGTGGGCCCGAAGTTCCACAGCCGGAACATCGTGTACGGCGGGTTGACCAGGGTGAACAGCAGCACCAGGACCAGCGGGACGGCCTGGGCGACCAGGGCCCAGCGCAGCAGCCTGCGCAGCCGGACCCGGGTCGACGGCGGCGGGGTCCCGGGGGGCCGCTGCGGCCGCAGCCGGCGCAGTCGTTCCCGCAGCGCCGCGACCTGCGGCCCGATCGGG
>NZ_WWFY01000056.1:0-948 GCF_009864975.1 Pseudonocardia sp. SID8383 | reverse complement strand
GACGCGCGGCTGCTGCACGCCCGGGACCTGCTGGTCGACCAGTCGTCGCTGTCCGGAGAGCTGCTACCGGTGACGAAGGCGCCCCCGTCGTCGCGGGAGCCGCGCCCGGCGCCGCGGCGACGGCCGTCGCGGGCAGGGACCGACGACGGCCCGCTCACCGCGCTCCCGGCGCTGCTGTTCGCCGGGAGCACCGTGGTCCGCGGCACCGCGACGGCGGTCGTGCTGGCCACCGGGGCGCACACCCACACCGAGGAGCTGGCCGGGCGCGGCCGCCGTCCCCGTCCGGAGTCCGAGGTGGATCGGGGACTGCGGTCGGTGCGGCGGGCGCTGGTGCGCTGCATGCTGCTCGCGGCGCCGCTGGTGCTGCTGGTGAACGTCGAGGTGTCCGGTGACGTGCGGCAGGCGCTGCTGTTCGCCGTCGTCGTGACGGTCGGCCTGACCCCGGAGCTGTTGCCGCTGATCGTCGGGACCACGCTGCTGCGCGGCGCGGCCCGGCTGCGCGAGTTTGGGGTGCTGGTGACCCGCCCGGAGGCCATCCACGACCTCGGCTCGATCGACGTCGCCTGCCTGGACAAGACCGGCACGCTCACGGAGGACCGGGTGGTGTTCACCCACTCCGTCGACGTCGACGGCCGCCCCGACCCCGCCCCGGCCGACGCGGCCGCGGTCGCGGTGCGCTTCCAGACCACCCCGCGCGACGGCCTCGACGACGCCGTGTCCGCCGCCGACCGGGACGGGTCGGCGCTGCTGGCCCACGGCCTGCTCACCCGGGTCGAGGAGCTGCCGTTCGACCACTCCCGGCGGCGCTCGGCGATGGTGCTGCGCGACGCGCACGACCCCGGCGAGCTGGTGATCGTGCGGGGCGACCCGGACACCGTGCTCCCCCGCTGCACCCGGGTCGCCCGCGACGGCGGGGCCGTGGAGCTGACCGCGTCGCTGCGGACTGCG
>NZ_WWFY01000006.1:0-6331 GCF_009864975.1 Pseudonocardia sp. SID8383 | reverse complement strand
CGGTCGTGTCCCCGACGGCGTCGGTCGCGCGCTCCGTGGTGTCCCCGGTGCCGCCGGCGGCAGCACCGGCGCCCTCGACGGCCGCACCGGCCGCGTCACCGGTCTTCTCCACGCCCGCCCCGGCGGCGTCACCGGCGGCGCCGGCGACCTGCTCGACCGGCTTGCCGAGATTCTCGACCCGCTCGACGAGCGAGCTGGTCAGCGCCTCGAGCCGGTTGCCGGCCGCGGACACCGCGGCCTGTTTACCCGCCTCGAACAGTCGGCCACGCACGGCGTCGGACAGCCGGGTCAGCTCCGGCGACCCCGCCACCACCTTGGACGCCTGCGACACGATTCCGGCAGGCGTCAGATTCAGTTTCCGCCCGGCGAGCGCACCCCCGAGCATGATCGCCAGCTTGGCCTTCTTCGTTCTTCCCAGCACATAGCCGCCGACGACGGCCATTCCGATCTTGGAGGCGTTGCTCATGACCCCGTCCCTCTCCATTGAGCGATTACCGGACAGCACTCCGGAACGCCCCGCGTTCCCCACACCGAATCGGAACCATGACACACCACGAACCGATCTGCCTCCCCCGACGAATACGGATCGGCAGATCGTGCAATTCCGATCTTGCGCATCCGGTGACCATTCGATCACCACGGTGATCGAATGGACGTGGGACCGATTAAGGAAATGTTTCATCCGAACGGAGCGATTGGGCGACGACCGCTCTAAGATCCATTCTGTGAAAGGGCCTGTCCGCTACGGCGGACGGCCGGGTGCGACAACCGCTCACTTTTCGACCCCGCGGCCGTTCTCAGGATCGCCGGGCACCCCCGGTGGACCCCGTCGACCGTTCGACGAACGACCACGGAACACCTGGCGGCGCGGGCGCGTCCGGGCGTCGCCGACGACCGTCCGTTCCGGACTCCCGGCCGCCCCGTCCCGGCGGCGCTACCCTGGCCCGCATGTCCGACGGGGCCCGCCGCTGGCGTACCTCCGCCCGTCTGCGCCCGCTCGTGTCCGGGATCTGGTGCTGGTCCTCCCCCGCGGGCCCGGCGGGGACGCACCAGGGCGTGTCGAGCGCCCACCTGACCGTCGTGCTCTGCCTGGACGGTGCGGTCGACCTGCTCGCCGCCCCGGATCCGCGACGCGGCCCGGGCCGGTTCACCGCCTCGGCTGCCGGCCTGCACGCCGCACCCGCGGTGCTCGCGACCGGCACCCGGCAGGCCGGGATGCAGCTGGAGATGACCTGGCGCGGCGCCCGCACGCTGCTCGGGCTGCCCGCCGGCGAGCTGGCCGGCGACGTGGTCGACCTCGCACTGCTCCTCCCCGGCCTGGACACCCTGCTGGACCGGCTGCGCGCCGAGCCGGGGTGGGCGGGGCGCTGCGCACTGCTCGACACCGCACTGTGCGCCGTCGCCGAGGCCCGGGACCGTCCGGGCGACCCGCCGCCGGAGGTGGTGCGCGCCTGGGAGCTGCTGGCCCGCAGCGGCGGGACCGCGCGCGTCGCGGACGTCGCCGGGGAGGTCGGCTGGTCGCAGCGCCACCTCGGTGAGCGGCTACGACGCGAGACCGGGCTCGCGACGAAGGCCGCGGCACGGGTCATCCGGTTCGAGCGGACGTGCACGCTGCTGCGCCGCCCGTCGGCTCCCCCGCTCGCCGAGCTGGCCGCGATCTGCGGCTACGCCGACCAGCAGCACCTGGCCCGCGACTTCCGCGACCTCGCGGGCACCACCGCGCTCACCTGGCGGGCCGAGCGGGTCCGCCCGGCGGCTCCGATTCGTCCACGACCGCGGCGCCCGTCCCCGGCACCCTCGCCCCCATGAGCGACTGGCCCAGTCTGTCCAGCCCCGGCCCGCTCGTCCTGTCACGTTCCTGACCTCGGCACCGGACTTCACCGAGCGCGCCGTCCACACCGGTGACGACGGCGCGATCGTCCACGCCGAGCTGGTGCGCACCGGGGCCACCGGTGCCCCCGCCGCCGTGCTGCTCGGCCCCGCCCACGACGGGTGCCGCCCACCCGGCGGCGCGGCCGTCCACCTCGTCTGCGACGACCCGGACCCCCTGTTCGCCCGCGCCGTCGCGGGCGGTGCCACCGTCGTGCACGCGCCCTTCGACGCCGACGACGGCAGCCGCCTGTTCGCAGTCGCCGACCCGGACGGCAACCACTGGAGCGGGGGCACCTGGTACGAGTAGCGCGTGGTCCGCCTCGCCCTGCACACCCCGGAGATACCGCCCAACACCGGCAACGCGATCCGGCTCGCCGCGAACACCGGCGCCGAGCTGCACCTGGTCCGGCCGCTCGGCTTCTCCCTCGACGAGCGCTCGGTACGCCGGGCCGGGCTCGACTACGCCGACCTCGCCGAGGTCGTCGTGCACGACGACACGGCCGCGTTCGCCGGCTGGGTGCGCGCCGCGGGGGCACGGGTGTTCGCGTTCGTGCCGGGCGCGCCGGTCCGCTACACCGACGTCGCCTATTCCGACGAGGACGTGCTGCTGTTCGGCCGCGAGTCGACCGGGCTGCCGCCGGAGGTGGCGGGCGCGGACTGGGTGACGGGCACGGTGGCACTGCCCATGCGGTCGTCGAACCGCTCGCTGAACCTGGCCAACGCCGCCGCCGTCGCCGTCTACGAGGCGTGGCGGCAGCAGGGGTTCAGCTGATCCCGTCGAGGAACCGGGCGATCCCGGTGTCGAGGATCCGCAGCAGGTCGTAAGGCGGGTCCCCGATCCGTCGCCGCGGCCGCTCCCGGGCTCGCCGAGCACCGGGCCGCGACCGCCGCGACGGCCCTCACGCTCCCGGGGTACCGAGCACCGGAGGTCAGGACTGCCGGATCGCCTGCACGTCGAGCTGGATCTGGATCGTCGACCCGACCACGGGCAGGCCCTTGGCGATGGTCTGCTGCCAGTTGAGCGTGTAGTGCTCGCGGTGCAGCTGGGTGGTGGCGACCGCGCCGACCCGGTCACCGTTCCACTCCGCGGCGCCCAGGAACGTGGTGTCCAGCGAGACGTCGCTGGTGAGGCCGTGCAGCGTGAGGTCGCCGTCCACGGTCCACCGGTTCCCGCCGTGCGCGACGAAGCGCACGCTGGAGAAGCGGAGCTCGGGGAAGCGCTCGACGTCGAGGAAGTCGGCCGAGCGCAGGTGGGTGTCCCGGGCGGGGACGTTGGTGTCGACACTCGCCGCGTCGATCACGACGTCGACCGAGGACTCCTCGAACGGCTCGGCGATCCGGATCTGGCCCTGGAACCGGTTGAACCGGCCGTACACCTTGGACATGCCGATGTGCCGGGCGACGAAGCGCACCGAGCTGTGGTCGCCGTCGATCACGAAGACGCCGGGGCGCGGCGGGCGCAGCGCCGGGTCCTCGCCGAGGACGATGTGGCCCATGTCGGCGTGCTCGCCCCAGGACACCTCGACGACGTCGGTGACCTGCTGGTAGCCGCCCGCCTCGACGCGCACCCGGTACCGGCCGGGCATCAGCGACGCGGCGAACCGGCCGAACGGGTCGGTCTCGACGTACACCGCACGCCGGTCGGCGGGGTCCATCACGGACACCTCGGTACCGGCCAGGGCACCGCCCTGCTGGTCGCGGACCTGGCCGGACAGCACTCCGCCGGTCAGCGGAATCGGGACGAGCGCGTGCCGGTCGGTGGTGCCCCGCGCCGGGCGACGACGGTCCTTCTTCCTCCAGAACACCAGCCAGAACCTCCCCTGCCCGGCGACGACGGGCAGCACGACGTACGGTCGCCGGCCGGCGACCCCTGGTCACTCTGGCACGAACGTGACCGTTCCGTTAACCCGTCGGCCCGAAAAGTCGATCACCGACGGTGTCGGGATCATCACCGCCCCGCAGCCGTCACCCGCGGCGTCACTCGTCGTCGTCGGCGATCTCGCCGCCGTCGGCGGTCCCGCCGCCGCGGATCAGGAGGAGAGCACCCTCCAGCTCGTCCGGCTTGACCAGCACGTCGCGGGCCTTCGAGCCCTCCGAGGGGCCGACGATGTTGCGGGTCTCGAGCAGGTCCATCAGCCGGCCCGCCTTCGCGAACCCGACCCGCAACTTGCGCTGCAGCATCGAGGTCGACCCGAACTGCGAGCTGACGATCAGCTCGGTGGCCTGCAGCAGCAGGTCGAGGTCGTCACCGATGTCGGCGTCGATCTCCTTCTTCTCGCCGGCCTTCTGCGCGGTGACGCCCTCGGTGTAGCTGGGCTCGGCCTGCTCCTTGGTGAACGCGACGACCTTGGAGATCTCGTCGTCGTCGACGAAGGCGCCCTGCATGCGGACCGGCTTGCCGGCGCCCATCGGCAGGTAGAGCGCGTCGCCCATGCCGATCAGCTTCTCCGCGCCCGGCTGGTCGAGGATGACCCGCGAGTCGGTCAGCGACGACGTCGCGAACGCCAGCCGGCTCGGGACGTTGGTCTTGATCAGACCGGTGACGACGTCCACCGACGGCCGCTGGGTCGCCAGGATCAGGTGGATCCCGGCCGCACGCGCCTTCTGTGTGATCCGGACGATCGCGTCCTCGACGTCGCGCGGCGCGGTCATCATGAGGTCGGCGAGCTCGTCGACGATGCACATGATGTACGGGTAGGGCCGGTACACCCGCTCGGACCCGGGCGGGGCGGTGATCTCCCCGGTGCGGACCTTGCGGTTGAAGTCGTCGACGTGGCGGACCCGGTTGGCCTGCATGTCCTGATAGCGCTGCTCCATCTCCTCCACCAGCCAGGCCAGCGCCGCAGCGGCCTTCTTCGGCTGGGTGATGATGGGCGTGATCAGGTGCGGGATGCCCTCGTAGGGCGTCAGCTCGACCATCTTCGGGTCGATGAGGATCATCCGGACCTCGTCCGGCGTGGCCCGCGTCAGCAGCGACACCAGCATCGAGTTGACGAAGCTGGACTTACCGGAACCGGTGGAGCCCGCGACCAGCAGGTGCGGCATCTTCGCCAGGTTCGCGACGAGGTAGTGGCCCTCGATGTCCTTGCCCAGCCCGATCCCCATCGGGTGCTGCTCGGCGCGGGCGTTGCCCGAGCGCAGCACGTCGCCGAGG
The DNA here is from genome assembly GCF_009864975.1 of Pseudonocardia sp. SID8383. NCBI lineage: Bacteria > Bacillati > Actinomycetota > Actinomycetes > Pseudonocardiales > Pseudonocardiaceae > Pseudonocardia > Pseudonocardia sp. SID8383. Next base: position 1,305 of record NZ_WWFY01000006.1, on the reverse strand, counting down.
CGGACCATCTCGCGGTCGGTGTTGGGGACCTCGATGCCGACCGCGGACTTGCCGGGGATCGGCGCGAGCAGCCGCACGTTGTCGTTGGCGACGGCGTAGGCGAGATTGCGCTGCAGCTGGGTGATCTTCTCGACCTTCACCGCCGGGCCGAGCTCGATCTCGTAGCGGGTGACCGTCGGGCCACGGGTGAAGCCGGTGACCTGGGCGTCGACGTTGAACTGGTCGAGGACCCCGGTGATCGCCTCGATCATCGCGTCGTTGGCGGAGCTGCGGGACTTCGGCGGCGGCCCGGCCTCCAGGGTGTCCGCCGGCGGCAGGATGTACTCGGTGTCGGACTGCGGCTCGCGGATCGCCATCGAGAGCTGCTCCCCCTCGAGCGGCTCGTCCGCGACCGGCGGCGTCTCGACGACGGGCTTGCGCGGCTTCGTCGCCGGCGGTGCGGCCGCGGCGGGGACGGCGGCGGGCACCTCCTCGTCCGGGACGCCGGGCAGCGACGGGTCCACCGGGGCCGGGGCGTGCTCGCCGTCCTCCGTCCGGAACGCGTCGGCTTCCGCGGCCCCCTGCCTGCGCCGCGCCGGGCGCCGCTTCTTCGGGGCCTCCTCGGCATCCCCGGCCTGCCCGTCCCGCTCGGCGACGGCGTCGGCCACCGTGCGCGGGCGGCCCGCACCGGTGTCCTCCTCGTCGTCCTGCTCGGGCGGCAGCTGTCCGGTGAGCCTGCGGAAACGATCCGGCAGCTCCCGCACCGGGATGCCGGTGACCAGCAGGACCGAGTACAGCGTCAGGAGGACGAGAACGGGTACGGCCGTCCACAGGCTGAGCCCTGCCTTCAGTGGGGTCCCCGCGACGTAGCCGAGCGCGCCGCCCGCGGCGCGCCAGGCGTCGGGCTCGGCGGGTGCTCCGGCACCCAGGTGCACCAACCCGAGCACGCCGAGGGCGAGCAGCAGGCTGCCGGTCACGATCCGCGGCCGGGCCTCCGGGTGCCCCTCGGTGGTGACCAGCACGATGCCGATACCCAGCAGGATCGCCGGCAGCGCGACGCCGGCCTGGCCCATCACCGCCTGCACGAGGAAGGTGAACCAGTAGCCGACCGAGCCGCCCGCCTGCCACCACAGCCCGGCGGCGGCGATGACGGCGAGCACGAGCATGCCGAAGCCGATGCCGTCACGGCGGTGCGCGGGGTCGATCTCGCGGGTGCGCCCGACCGCGCGCCCGGAGGCGCGGACGGTCTTCGCCACGCCCCGGCCGACCGCGTCGATCCCGCGGTCGACCAGGTCCGGGCCCTGGCGCCGGGCCGGCGGCCTGCGG
>NZ_WWFY01000550.1:0-215 GCF_009864975.1 Pseudonocardia sp. SID8383 | reverse complement strand
GACTTCCACCAGGAGCTGCAGAGTCACGCGGCCGCCCTGCCGCCGCACCCCTCGCAGGCGGAACTGCGGGACGCGGCGACCGAGATGGCCGACTCCAGCCAGCACTACGCGGTGGTCCTGCTCGGGGAGAGCGAGGAGGGGCACCGGGTCGCGGGCAACTCCGACCTCGACACCTTCACCGTGGCCGACGTGCCCCGTGCGCTGCGCGACGCGGT
>NZ_WWFY01000549.1:0-1345 GCF_009864975.1 Pseudonocardia sp. SID8383 | reverse complement strand
ACCGCGGCCGGGCCGACGGCGCCGCGGACGGCGAGCAGGGTGAGCGCGCCCCCGGTCACCGCGCCGACCACGGCGGGCAGCAGCGGCGCGAACGGGACCGCGGCCCCGGTGACGATCGTGACCGCCACCGCGGCCGCGGCACCGGAGGACACCCCGAGCAGCTCGGGGACGGCGAGCGGGTTGCGCAGACCGTCCTGCAGCAGCAACCCGGCCAGCCCGAGCGCGGCGCCGGTGAGCACACCGAGCAGCAGCCGCGGCACCCGCAGCTCGGTGACGACGACGTGCTCGATCCCGCCCGCCGCGACCAGCACGGCGGGCAGCCGGTGCGGGGCGACGGCCGGGGTGCCGGTCCCGAGGACCAGCGCGGCGAGCAGCACCGCCCCGGCCGCGACGGCGAGCAGCAGCAGGGCCCGTCTCACCGGCCGGGGACCGCCGCGAGCGACTGGGTGACGATCGCGCCCAGGCTGCGGGTGCCGCGCCCGCTGCCCCACAGCCGCGGGTCCATCTCGTGCACGTTCCCCTGCTGCACCGCGGGGACCTGGGCCCACACCGGGTTCGCGGCGAGCTGGTCGGTCAGGGTGCGGTCGGCCGAGGAGAACAGCAGTGAGAACGCGAACACCACGTCCGGGGCCTGCGCGACGATCTCCTCGACGCTGTAGGTGCTCGCGGTCTCGACGTCGGCGCCGCGCGGGACGAACGGGTAGTCGTAGAGCGTCGCGAGCAGGTTCCCGTTGACCGTGTCGGTGGTGTCGACGCCGATCGTGTCGGCGCTGCCGTACATCAGCAGGACCTTCCGGCCGGCCTTGCCGGTGGCGCGCGCCTGCTCGACGCCGTCGGCCAGCGTCGTGCGGAAGCGCAGTTCGCCCGCGGTGGCCTCGGCGGTGCGTCCGGTGAGCGACCCCAGGTCCCGCAGGTAGCCGACCGACTCCTCCCAGGTCGTCGGCTGCACCAGCCACAGCGGGGCGAAGCGCTCGATCGCCGCACGCAGCGGCTCGTGCACTCCGCCGAGCCCGATCACCAGGTCGGGACGCAGCGCGGCGATGGACTCGACGTCCTCGCTACCGAAGCTGCCGGCGACGGTCGGGACCTGCGCGGCGCGGTCGCCGAGCAGGACGGGGTTCTTCAGCAGGGCCGGGGTGGAGGTGCCGACCGGGGTGAGCCCCAGCTCGACGACCATGTCGTCGCACAGGCCGGTCAGGCAGACGATGCGCGTCGGCGGGGCCGGCACGGTGACGGTGGCGCCGCGCGGGTCGGTGACCGTGAGTGCCGGCTCCAGCGGTGCGACGTCCCGGCTGACGGCGGGCCGCTCGGCGGCCGCCTCCGGCGCGGGCGCGGCCGACCCACC
>NZ_WWFY01000548.1:0-226 GCF_009864975.1 Pseudonocardia sp. SID8383 | reverse complement strand
CGTGGCCTCGCGGCACGCGCGCGCGGTCCTCGGCGAGCACGCGGCGCGCTACGGCACCACCCTGCACACCGTGACCGACGCGGTCGCCCGCGAGCACCTCGCCGCGCTGGAGGACACGGCCGCGCGGGAGATCCGTGCCCGCCCCGGCCAGGCCGCCGAGCTGCTGGTCTGGACCCACCGCTACCCGGGTTCCCACGACGGTGTCCCGGCCGGGTCGCTCCCCCGC
>NZ_WWFY01000547.1:0-248 GCF_009864975.1 Pseudonocardia sp. SID8383 | reverse complement strand
CGGCCGGGCCGAGCGCACGGCGGGGATGCACGCCGCGACCGGGCCACCGCCGGCCGCGACGACCTCGTCGAGCACGGCGCGCAGCACCGACGGCACACCTCCCGAGACCTCCTCGCACACCTGCAGGAACTCCGGGTCGCCCGCGCGACCGAAGCGCCCGGCGACCATCCCGCGGACCGCGGCGGGTCCCAGCGGCCGGGACCGCAGCGGTACGGCGGACCCGGCCAGACCGCGTACCGGCGGCCGCC
>NZ_WWFY01000546.1:0-359 GCF_009864975.1 Pseudonocardia sp. SID8383 | reverse complement strand
TGCCGGTGGAGGCCGCCGGGCGCACCCGCTACGTCCGCCGCGAGGACGTCCGCTTCGTCGAGGCCCACGGCGACTACGTGCGGCTGCACCTGCCCGGGGGCTCACACCTCGTGCGGATCCCGCTGTCCCGGCTGGAGGAGCACTGGGACCCGCACCGCTTCGTCCGCGTGCACCGCAGCTTCCTGCTGCACCTCCCCGCGGTCCGCGAGCTGCGCAGCGACGCCGGCGGCGGCCTGCTCGCCCACACCGATGCCGGTGACGTGCCGGTCAGTCGTCGCCACGCCCGGGACCTGCGCGACCAGCTGCTCGCCGCGGCCACCGCCGGGGCGCTCGACGGCCACCGCGCCCCCGACGGCGAC
>NZ_WWFY01000545.1:0-366 GCF_009864975.1 Pseudonocardia sp. SID8383 | reverse complement strand
CGCCGATGGCACCCGGCCGCGATCACCGGGACCCCGCCGCAGCGGGCCGCCCGCGCCCTGGCACCGGTCCTGCGTGAGCTCCTGCTCGCCGCAGCCGGCGGGGACCGGCCCGCTGCCGGGATCGTGCTGGCGGTGCCCGGTGTCGTGTCCGGCTCCGCCGCCACCACGGCGGTGACCTCTCCGGCGCTGGACTGGGACGCGGCCGCGATCGGCACGCTGGTCGCGGCCGAGGCCGAGCAGCTCGGAGCGGGCGGGATCGCACTGGCGGTCCGCTGCGGCGCCGCACTGGCCGCGGAGGCCGAACCGGACACCGGACCGCCGGGCACGACGACGGTGCACATCGGCGGGCGCAGCGAGATCGGCGTG
>NZ_WWFY01000544.1:0-4937 GCF_009864975.1 Pseudonocardia sp. SID8383 | reverse complement strand
CGGGCCGCACCGGTGCCCCGGGGGCCGCCGCGGCGGCGTCGCCGATGTGGCCCGCGGGCGACGCGGCGACCGCGAAGCGGATGCAGCAGCAGGCCGACGCCGGCGGCGACCCGTGGCTGCTCGACCCGGAGGAGGTCACGATCTCCTACGTCGGCAGTGAGCTCGGCTACCGGAACCCGACCGTCACCCGCCTCGGCAACGGCGTGTACGCCGCCACCGACGGCCGGTCGGCGCAGCGCTCGACGATCCGGCTCACCCAGCCGGTCCGCTCCGGCACCGGCGGGATCTGGGTGGTCGACCGCGTCGACCGCGGCTGACGGGACGGTCGGCCGCACCGCACCCTGCGTCACCGGGTCTCGTACCGGACGGCGTCTCTCGCCGGAACCCGGCCTCGCGTTACACCCTTTGCGCGCCTTGGGTACCGTGAGGTGAATGACAGTTGGCGCGAACGGGTGAAACCCGGCGCCGGGTGCAGCGTCCGGGCCCGTTCCGACGATGTTCCGTGTGAGGCCGTCGCGGTACCGCGGCGGTCGGGGGGTCCAGGAGAGGCGGAGCACGATGGCCAGCGAGTCGGTCCAGCAGGACGTCTTCACCGTGTTGCACGGGCAGGCGTCGCCGATCGTGAGCCGCTGGGCGTACCGCGCCTCGGACCCGTTCGCGATCTCGTTCTCGGTGCGCCGGTCGTCCGACCGCTGGATCGAGTGGCTCGTGGCCCGCGACCTGGTGATCGAGGGCCTGACCACGCCCACCGGCATCGGTGACATCCGGATGGCGCCGCGGCGCATCGACGGCTATGACGTCGTCGAGCTGGAGATCCGCTCCGACGGCGGGTCCGCCGTCCTGGAGGTCGACCGCGACCTGCTGGCCCAGTTCGTCGACTCGACGTTGGAGATCGTCGACCTCGGCGAGGAGCACGACCACCTCGACCTCGACGGCGCCATCGCCCGGCTGACCGGCAGCGCGGCGGGCCCCACCACCCCCTGAGCGCACGCTCCCACCCACGACGAGGGCCCCGGACCGCACGACGCGGTACCGGGGCCCTCGTGTGTGCCGGGTGACGCTCAGCTGTTCTGCTCGGCCCACTCGGGGTCGGTCGAGGCGTCCCACTCGGCGTCGGCCGCCGCCTCGTCGGCGTGGTCGGCGTCGCGGGCGAGCTGGTCGCTGACCTCCGGGTCCCCGACCGGTGACTCGTCGACCACCGGCACGATGCCTTCGTCGACATCGTGCACGGCGGCCTCCTCGGCACTGGCCGCGCCGCCGTCGACGCCCACGTCGGTCCCGGCGCCGTCGACAGCCGGGTCGCCCGTCGCGGAGTCGGCGGCGGCGGTCAGCCGGCCGGAGCGGCCCGGGTCTCCCTCGGGCAGCTCCTCGGGCAGTTCCCGGGCCAGTCGCGCCTCGTGCGACTCGCCCTCCTCCTGACCCGCCGCGGTGACCGCGTTGTCCTCGACGCCGTAGGGGCGGTCCGGCGGGACGTAGCCGGAGTCCAGCGGGTCGGTGTCCGACGGACCGGTCAGCGCCTCGTCGGTGTCCAGCTGCATCGCCGACGCCATGTCCGGCGCCTCCGGCTGGAACTCGTTCTCGTCACCTGAAGCGGATGCCATCGGTCGCGGGTCTCCTCGGTCTGGCCATGTGTCGGGCGGTGTTCGGTATCGACCGTGCGTACCCCGCGTCGCGCCGCGCCATGCGCCGGCGCCCGGACGCTACGGTCGCCGACACCGGACCCGCCGTGGCCGGTTCCCGCGCCGCACCCGTCGTACGAAGGAGCACTCCCCCGTGACCGCCGCCCCGTCCGCCCGTTCCGGTGACAGCACCCGCCGCGCCCTGCTCGCCGCAGCCGCGGACCTGTTCACCGAGCACGGCTACGACCGCACCTCGGTCCGCGCGATCGCCGACCGGGCCGGGGTGAACCAGGCGCTGCTCTTCCGCTACTTCGGCAGCAAGGACGCCCTGTTCGCCCGGGTCGCCGCCGAGCGTGCCCTCGCCGTGCTGCACGACGGCCCGCCGGAGGAGCTCCTGACCCGCCTGCTGCGGTCGATCCTCGACGGCGGCGACGGGCCCGAGCGCGACCTGTTCGGGCCGGTCGTGCGCTCGGCCGGGACGTCGGAGGCGGCCGCGGCCGTGCGGGTGGAGCTGGCCGGGGCGTTCACCGAGGCGTTCGCCGAGCAGGCCGCCGGCGCCGCCGACCGGGCCGACGCCGAACTGCGCGCGGAGCTGGTCCTGACCTGGCTGCTCGGGCTGAGCCTGGTCCAGCCGCTGCTGCCCGGGGGCGCGGTCGGGCGGGCCGACCCGGACACGGTGCTGGACCACGTCACGCGCGCCGCCCGCACCCTCCTGGAGGCGCCCGGACTCAGCCGGTGAGCCGGTCCACCTCGGTGCGGAACCGCTCGCGCTGGGCCGGGGTCTCCCGGGTCCGCGACAGGTAGTGCGCCGGGCGCGGGGTGCGGTCGTGCCAGAACCGGCCGGTCCCGACCGCCGACGACGGCGCGGCCGCGAGCCACACCGCGGTGTCCGCGCCCTGGGCCGGGGTGCGCAGCACGGGGCCGACGACCTTGTCGAACAGCGGCAGCGACCCGGTGACGCCCGGGGTGCGGGCCCACCCGGGGTGAAGTGCGTGCACGGTGACGTGCCGGGGGGCCAGCTCGTCGGCGAGCAGCCCGGTCAGGACGACCTGCATCCGCTTGGTGCGGGCGTAGGCCGCGGTGCCGCCGTAGTCACCGGTGCGGAACTGCAGGTCGTCGTCGCGCAGGGGCTGGGCGTACATGCCGCCCGAGGACATGATGATCACCCGGGAGTCGGCTCCGGACCGCTCGGCGCCGGCCGCGAGGGTGTCGGTGAGCAGCCGGGTCAGCAGCAGCGGTCCGAGGACATGCACGGCCAGGGTCAGCTCGTTTCCCTCGGAGGTCTCGCTGCGCTCGGGCGGGAGCAGCCCGGCGTTGTGCACCAGCACGTCCAGCGCGTCGACCTCGGTGGCGAACCGGGTCGCGAACGCACGCACGTCCGCGAGCTCGCCCAGGTCGCAGACCTGCACCGGGAGCCGGTCGCGGGACAGACCAGGTACCGCGGCCAGGATCCGGTCCTGCGCGGCGGCACCCTTGTCCCGGGAGCGGACGAGCAGGTGCACCGTCGCACCGAGCCGCACGAGCCCGGTCGCGATCGCCTCCCCCAGCCCGCCGCCCGCGCCGGTGACGAGCGCGGTGCGCCCGGTCAGGGCGCCGCGCGGCGGGTCGGCGCGGTCACCGCTCCAGCCCGGACGCCGCAGCAGGTACCCGATCCGTGAGTAGCCGGGGACCAGGGTGCGGTCGAGGACGGTATCCAGAGCGCTGCCGAGCACGGACCGATCCGACCACAGCGCCGCGCCGCCCGCGCGTCGATCAGCCCTGCAGACCCGGACCGGAGACGTAGGGGGTGCCGGGGACGTTCGCCGTCGGGAGCTTCGGGACGGCGTCGGTGACCGGGTCGGCGGTGGAGATCCGCTCCATCGCACCGCAGCTGGACAGCGAGTACGACAGCGGGTTCACCGGCGGGGCGGTCGCCTTGTCGAAGCCGTGCTCGACCTTGCGGATCGACATGGTGCCGCCGGTGAGCTTGTACATGTTCCCCGACGGGTTGGGCGCCTCCAGGGTGCCGTTGCCGTTCTCGTCGACCTCCCACTCGCCGACGGTCTGGCCGCCGGGCAGCGGGTTGGTGCCGTCGAGGATGCAGGGGTTGTTGTTGGTGGCGCTGGAGGTCGCGCCGTAGAAGAACGACACGTAGCGGGCGTCCGGGTCCATGCCGGTCGCGGTGCCGGAGACGGTGTCGGAGTCGACGGTGGCGGTCCCGGCCACGCCGTCGGTGTTCTTCGACGCCAGGTCGACCTGCGTGGGCCCGGTGCTCGGTCCGCCGACGACCCCGGCCACGTCCGGCAGGCCGCCGAGACCCGAGTAGTCGGGCAGGCCCGCCGTGCGCGCGACGCCGGACAGGTCCGGCAGTGGGCCGTCCCTGCCGGTCAGCGGGGTGGTGTCGGGCAGGCCCGCGATCTCGTTGAGGCCTTCCAGCGGTCCGCCCGCGGTGAGGCCGGGGACGTCAGGGAGCTCGTCGGTGCTGCCGTCGGTGACGCCGGGGACCGACGGCAGGTCCGGCACGACGTCGCCGAGGCCGGTGAGGGTGTCGGTCGGGCCGGCCAGCGGGCTGTTGCCGGTGTCGGTGCCGACGACGGTGCCCGCGGCGCCCATTGCGGTGTCGACCAGCGAGCCGGCCTGCCCGGCGCCGGGCACCGAGGTACCGGCGTCGGACAGGGTCTGCGCCGGGTCGGGCAGCGACGTCAGGGGCTTCGTGGGGGTGTTCAGGTCGACGCCCTTGCCGAGGCCGCCCGTGAGGTCGCCGAGGCCGGGGACCGCGTCGAGCGGGCCGGTGGAGGGGCTGCCGGAGTCCTTCGTGCCCGCGGCCGGGGCTGCGGAGTCCGAGCCGCCCGAGTCCTCGCCGGCCGAGTCCTCGCCCGCGGAGTCCTTGCCGGCCGAGTCCTTGCCGGCCGAGTCCTTGCCGGCCGAGTCCTTGCCGGCCGAGTCCTTGCCGGCCGAGTCCTTGCCGGCCGAGTCGTCGCCACCGGACTCCTTGCCGGACGTCTCGCTCGTCGTCCCCGACCCCTGGTCCGACGAGTCCCCGCCCGAGGAGCCCGACCCCGGGCCGCCCGCACCCAGCACCGAGCCGACGACGTCCGCCCCGGTCACGAGGTCACCCAGCCCGCCGGAGGACCCCGACGAGGACTCGGATCCCGAGGAGCCGCCGGAACAGGAGCCGCCCACCGGGGTGGACCCGTCCGGGCAGTCCGCCGAGGTGCCGGAGGAACCGTCGTCGGACCCGGTGCCGGCGAACGCCGTCCCGGTCGTCGCGCCGGTGGTCAGCAGCAGCGCGGCGAGCGTCGCGGGGGCGGCGATCCGGCGCGCGGTGCCCGCGGAGGG
>NZ_WWFY01000543.1:0-394 GCF_009864975.1 Pseudonocardia sp. SID8383 | reverse complement strand
CCAGGGCACGGTCCGGCTCGACGGCGGACCCGGCGGCGAGTGCGTGGTGGGCCAGCGGGACCGGGTCGTCGGGCCGCCTGCGGGTGAGGATCGCGTGGGCCGCGGCGTGCAGCCGGGCGCGACGCAGCTGCGGGATGTCGCCGTAGAGGGTGTCGCGGACCAGGTCGTGGGAGAACCGCAGCCGTCCCGGCCCGGGTTCGAGCAGCATCCCGCCGAGCACCGCGGGCTCCAGGGCGTCCAGCGGGTCGGCGCCGTCGACGGTGGCGGCGAGGTCGAGGGCGTCGTCGGTGTCCAGGTCGCGGCCGAGCACCGAGACCCGGGCCAGCGCGGTGCGGGTGATCGCGGGCAGCCGGGCCAGGCGCCGGCGCAGCACCTCGCGGACCCCGGCCGGGAC
>NZ_WWFY01000542.1:0-443 GCF_009864975.1 Pseudonocardia sp. SID8383 | reverse complement strand
CCGCGCTGCCGTGGGCCGCGCCGCTGCGCGACGACCCCTCCTACGCGCAGGCGCTCGCCGCCCGCCCCGCGCCCGCGGCGGTGCGCGGCGTGCCGATCACGCTGGGCACCTTCACCGACCGCAGCGAGCTGCCCGAGGTCGCGGTGCTGCTGGAGCAGCAGCTGGAGGCGGCCGGGTTCGTCGTCACCCAGGACGTGCGCGAGTACGCGGCGATCGAGGCCGACGCGCTCGACGGCGCGTTCGACGCGTTCGTGCTGTCCCGCGCGACCGTGCTCGACTCCGGCGACCCCGTCGCCTACCTGGCCAGCGACTTCGGCTGCGGCGGCGGGTTCAACATCTCCCAGTTCTGCGACCCGGGTGTGCAGGCCGCGCTGGAGCGCGCCGCGGGCACCGAGGCCGGACCGGAGCGCCGCGCCGCGACCGCCCGCGCCGAGGCCGCCGTC
>NZ_WWFY01000055.1:0-1994 GCF_009864975.1 Pseudonocardia sp. SID8383 | reverse complement strand
CCCCCGGGGCCGGGCTGCTCCACCGTCCCGGCGGTGCCGTCGCGGACGGTGGCGCCGGGCGGCGGGGTGAAGGTGAACAGGGCCGGGTCCTGCGGGCCGAACGTGACGTCGTCGAACCCGATCCGCAGCACCGGGTCGGTCCCGGCGCCGAGGACGGTCAGCTCCAGCGGGGTCCGGGTCTGCGCGTCGACGGCGGCGCGGACCTCGCGCAGCACGGTGCGCTCACCGGGCTCCGGCGCCAGGACCAGGGTGTAGGCGGGGCGGCCGGCGACCTCGGTGGTGCCGTCGACCCGCAGCACGCTGGTGGCGCCCAGCCGCGCCACGACGGTCCGGGCGACCTCGGCCGGGTTTTTCGCGGCGTCGGCGTCCGGGGTGTGTCCCCGGCTCGGGAACCGGGTCGCGGTGCGGTCGGTGGAGTCGTAGGCCCAGGTCGTGGCGCCGTCGCGGACGTAGGTGCGCTCGCCGTCGTCGTTGGGGACGGCGAGGCGGCCGTCGCCCGTCCCGTCGGACCAGACCCGCGCGGTGGAGGTGCCGTCGGTCAGCCCGTCGGAGGGGAGTCCCGGCACGGCGGGAAGCCCCAGCCGGTTGTCGACGGCGACGGTGCCGGCCAGCGCGACCGGCTCCGCGGCGACGACCGAGGCGACGAGCTGCTCCGGGGTGACGGGCGGCAGCTCGGGGGCGGCGGAGGCCCGCGTGGTGAGCAGGCCCGCCGACAGCGACGCGGTGAGGGCGACGGCGAGGGCGGCCGCGAGGACCACGGCGATCCCGCCGCGTCGCAACCGGGATGCGGAGGTCATGGCTCCAGAGTGCCCGAGTGTCACCCGATCGTGCAGCGGCCGGTCGGACCGACTCAGACCGACGCGGCGGCGGGCTCCGGCGCGGCGGTGTCCGCCGGGTCGCCGGTCGGGGTGGCGCGGGGGTCGACGGGGGCCGGGCGGGTCGCGGTACCGGCCCACACCCAGGCGGCCGCGGCGGCGGTCAGCCCGGCGCCGAGCACGTGCAGCGACACCAGCAGCTCCGGGACCCCGAGGGCGTACTGGACCCCGCCGAGCGCGCCCTGGGCGAGGACGACCACGACGAGCACCCGGAACCGGCGCACCAGCGCCCGCGGGGCGGACACCGCGTGCAGCAGGAACCCGAGCCCGACCAGGGTGCCGAGGTAGAGGAACAGCGTGTCCACGTGCAGCTGCGCGAGCGCGGGGATCGGCACGTCCAGGCGCGGGGTCTCCGGGTCTCCGCCGTGCGGGCCGGCCGCGGTGACCAGGGTCCCCGCGACGAGCAGGACGCCCAGCACGGCGGTGGAGAACAGCACCAGCCCACGCCCGCCGGCGGGCACGGTGCGGGTCACCGGGCCGTCGGCCTCGCCTGCGGCTCCGACGAGCAGCACCGCGAACCAGACCAGCACCATCGAGGCCAGGAAGTGCAGCATCACCGTCCACCAGGCCAGCCCGAGCAGCACGGTGATCCCGCCGATGACGGCCTGCGCGACGACGCCGAGCGGCATCGCCAGGGCCAGCCCGGTGAGGCGGCGGCGGCGCGGCCGGGTGTACAGCGCGCCGAGCAGCGCCGCGCCCGCGGTGAGCACCACCAGGATGCCGAGCAGCCGGTTGGAGAACTCGATCCACATGTGCAGCGGCGCGATCTCGGCGTGGTCGACCGGGATCATGCTGCCCGGCTCGCACTGCGGCCAGGTCGAGCAGCCGAGGCCGGAACCGGTGACCCGGACCACCGAGCCGGTCACGCCGATCCCGATCTGGGCGACGAGGTTCGCGATCGCCAGCCGGCGCATCAGCACCGGCGGGGTGGAGGGCACGCGCGACAGCAGCACACTACGCATCGTAGAAGACGGGGCTCAGGTCCAGCGCACCAGCCGCGACGCCGCCACCCCGGCGACGACCGCCCAGCCGGTCAGCACCAGCAGCGGCCCGGCCGCGGGGAACTCGCCCGCGCCGAGGGCCGAGCGCAGCGCCTCGGCCAGCGCGCCCGAGGGCAGC
>NZ_WWFY01000541.1:0-455 GCF_009864975.1 Pseudonocardia sp. SID8383 | reverse complement strand
TCGCCCGGGTCCCGGCCGCCCGTCGGGACCGCGGTGAGCACCGCCTCCGGCCCGAGCAGCGCCTGCACCCGGACCAGGGCCCGCCCGGCCCGCTCGTCGCCCTCGCCGACGTCGCCCCACAGCCCGCGCTGCAGCGCCCCGGCGACCACGGTGTCCTCCGGGGTGAGCCGCAGCGCGACCAGCGTCCCGGAGCCGCCTCGCCCGAGCCACGAGTCGAGCTGCCAGCGCACCCGGTCCACCGTCCCGGACGGCGTCAGCGGCTCGGCGCACCGCCAGACCCGCAGCAGCTCCTCCCCGCTCTCCGTGCGTGCGTGCACCCCCAGCCGGGTGCAGGCCAGGCCGTGCCCGGCGAGCGCGGTGTGCAGCCGGGTCGCGAGTGCCCTCGCGGCGAAGGCGGCCGCGTCGACCCGGTCCACCGGCGGGTCCAGCTCGACCGCCGCGGACAGCTCCTCCGG
>NZ_WWFY01000540.1:0-2204 GCF_009864975.1 Pseudonocardia sp. SID8383 | reverse complement strand
GCGGCTGCGCAGCGCCACCACCCGCGCCGCGTCGTCGAGGTCGAGCGCACCCGCCACGTGGGCGGCGGCGATCTCGCCCTGCGAGTGGCCGACGACCGCAGCCGGCTCGACGCCGTGGGCGCGCCAGACCGCGGCGAGGCCGACCATCATCGCGAACAGCGCGGGCTGGACCACGTCCACGCGCTCCAGCAGCGCCGGGTCGCCGTCGCCGGTGAGGACCTCGTGCAGCGACCAGTCGACGTGCGGGGCCAGCGCGGCGGCGCAGTCGTCGACCGCGGCACGGAAGGCCTCCGACGTCGTGAGCAGGTCGCGGCCCATCCCCCACCACTGGGCGCCCTGCCCGGGGAACACGAACACCGGGCCGGCGGGGTCCTCGGCGGCGGTGCCGGTGACCAGACCGGCGACCGACGTGCCGTCGGCCAGCGCGGCCAGGCCGCGGGAGAGCTCGTCGGAGGTCTCCCCGACGACGACGGCGCGGTGGTCGAACGCGGCGCGGGTGGTGGCCAGGGCGTGCCCGGTCCTGGCCGGGTCCTGCGGGTCGCGGGCCACGGCGTCGCGCAGCCGGCCCGCCTGGGCGCGCAGCGCGTCGGCCGAACGGGCGGAGACCACCCACGGGACCGGTCCGGGTGCACCGGCCGGCGGGGTCGCCTCGGCGGGGGGCGCCTGTTCCAGCACGACGTGGGCGTTGGTCCCGCTGATGCCGAACGACGAGACCCCGGCCCGGCGGGGGCGGTCGGTCTCCGGCCACGCGGTGCGCCCGGTGAGCAGCTCGACGGCCCCGGTGGACCAGTCGACATGGCTCGACGGCGCGTCGAGGTGCTGGATGCCGGGCAGCTCACCGGCGCGCATGGCGGCCAGCATCGTGATCACGCCGGCGACGCCCGCGGCGGCCTGGGTGTGTCCGATCGCGGACTTCACCGAGCCCAGCCGCAGCGGCTCGTCCCGGTCGCGGCCGTAGGTGGCGAGCAGCGCCTGGGCCTCGATCGGGTCGCCGAGCCGGGTGCCGGTGCCGTGCGCCTCGACGACGTCGACGTCGGCGGCGGTCAGTCCCGCCTCGGCCAGTGCCCGGCGGATCACCCGCTGCTGGGACGGGCCGTTGGGGGCGGTCATCCCGTTCGACGCGCCGTCCGAGTTGATCGCCGAGCCGCGGATCACGCCGAGCACCGGGTGCCCCTTGCGGCGCGCGTCGGACAGCCGCTCGAGGAGGACGACGCCGACGCCCTCGGCGAGGGTCATGCCGTCGGCGGCCTCGGAGAAGGGCTTGCAGCGGCCGTCGGCGGCCAGTGCCCGCTGCCGGCTGAACCCGACGAAGGCCTGCGGGGTCGCCATCACCGCGGCGCCGCCGGCCAGGGCGAGCGAGCTCTCCCCGCTGCGCAGCGACCGGCAGGCCAGGTGCATCGCGACCAGCGACGACGAGCACGCCGTGTCCAGGGTGACCGCGGGACCCTCGAGGCCCAGCAGGTAGGCCACCCGGCCGGACAGCACGCTGGCGGCGGTGCCGGTCACCATGTGCGTCTCGGTGTCGCCCGCGGCGTGCGCGACGGTCGTCGCGTAGTCCTGGTAGGTGGCGCCCACGAAGGTGCCCGTGCTGGTGCCGCGCAGCGAGGTGGGGTCGATCCCGGCCCGCTCGAACGCCTCCCACGAGGTCTCCAGCAGGATGCGCTGCTGCGGGTCCATCGCGACGGCCTCGCGCGGGGAGATCCCGAAGAAGCCGGCGTCGAAGTCGGCCACGTCGTGCAGGAAGCCGCCCTGCACGGAGTAGGTGCGACCGTGCCGGTCGGGGTCGGGGTCGTGCAGCGCGGCCGCGTCCCAGCCGCGGCCGGTGGGGAAGCCGGTGATCGCGTCGACCCCGTCGAGTGCGAGCTGCAGCAGCGCCTCGGGGGTGTCGGCGCCGCCCGGGTAGCGGCAGCTCATCCCGATCACGGCGATCGGGTCGTCGTCCCCGGCCGGAGCGGCCGCGGGCTGCGGCAGCCCGTCCGCGGCGCCGAGCGCGAGCTCCTCCAGGCGGCCGGCGAGCACGGCGGGGCTGGGGTGGTCGAAGACCAGGGTGGAGGGCAGCGTCAGACCGGTCGCGGCGGCGAGCCGGTTGCGCAGGTCGACCGCGGTCACCGAGTCGAACCCGGCGTCGCGGAAGGCGCGGCGCTCGCCGAAGGCGTCGGCGGAGGCGTGCCCGAGGACCGCGGCGGCCTCGGTGCGGACCAGGG
>NZ_WWFY01000539.1:0-601 GCF_009864975.1 Pseudonocardia sp. SID8383 | reverse complement strand
CGGTGGTCGCCACCGCCGAGTTCGACCCGCTGCGCGACGAGGGCCGCGACTGGGCCGCGGCGCTGCGCGCGGGCGGGGTGGAGGTCACCGAGGTCGACGGACCCGGTCTCATCCACGGCTACGTCGCGTTCCTCGGCGTCGTGCCCGCGGCCGAGCGGATCGCCGGGCAGGCGCTGGCCACGTTCACCACGCTGCTGCGTCGCTAGCCGGATCGGGTGAACCGCTGTGCTCGTGACCTGCACCGACGAGGTCGCGTCACACGGATGTGACACGGGCGACACGGTGCGGTAGTCGTCCCGCGCCACCCTGTGGCTCCCCGGTCGCGCATCGTGACGACGACCGCACCGCGGGACGGAACGGACGACAGCGGCGCCCGCGGGCCGCCGCGGCCGCGAGGCGCGGAGGGTGGATGGCACGGTCGGAGATCGGACGCACTGGGGCCCGGTTCGGGGCGCCCCCGTCCCGGCACGCCCCCGACCCGGAGTACCCGCACGGCAGGCCGCCGGAGCCGGACCCGGAGCCCACCGTCGTGGCGGAGGAGCCGGAGTCCGAGCCGGAGAACCTGGTCGGAGTGACCGGGGCCCGGTTCGGCGGGCACTCC
>NZ_WWFY01000538.1:0-639 GCF_009864975.1 Pseudonocardia sp. SID8383 | reverse complement strand
CGCCACGCCTGCGCGGGGTCCAGGGCGACCGGGGCGCCGGGCTCGCCGTGCTGCTCGCGCAGCGTCGTGGCGAGGCGGTCGGCGGCCTGCTCGTCGTCCGCGAGGTGCAGGACCGGGCGCGGGGACAGCAACGGCGGCGTGCCGAGCTGCTCGGGCAGCGCAGCGAACCGCGGCCCGGAGGCGTCGATCAGCGCGCGGAACGGGCCGGAGCCGTGACCGGGGATGTAGGTGGCGGCCGAGCGGGCGGTGGAGTGGACCGGCAGGTCCTGCTCGGCCTCGGTCAGCACGACGCGGGCGTGCGCGGCCAGCTCCCACGCGACCGACACCCCGGCGATGCCGCCGCCGACCACCAGCACGTCCGCCGTCTCCATGCCCGCGACGATAGGTCGGCGGTCCCGGGGAAAACCGGTGGCCCCGGCCGGGCGGTCGTCGTAGCGTCGCCGCCATGCTGATCCGGTTCCTCTGAGCGGCCCGCGGAGTCGACCTCCGCGCCCTCCGCCGCCGGCCCGTGACGTCCACCGGGCCCGGAACCGTCGCCGCCCTCGTGCGGCCCTTCCGGCGTCCCCGCGTGTGTCACCAGCCCTCCGCACCCGGTCCGAGTCCGATCCGATGCTCCGAGGAGGTCGTATGCCCACGACC
>NZ_WWFY01000537.1:0-908 GCF_009864975.1 Pseudonocardia sp. SID8383 | reverse complement strand
ACCGGACCGGCCGGCCCCCGGCCGCCCACGACTCCGGTGCCCGCGATCATGACCCCGGACACCCCGCCGCGCCGCACCCCTCCGCCCGCGACGAGGCCCGCGACGAGGCCCGCGACGAGGCCCGCGACGAGGTGGGCGGCGACTCCGCCGGGCGGGCGACAGACGAGCCGTCGCAGGTGTGGGGCGGTTCCGCCCCGGCGGACCCCACGTCGGTGCCGGACCCGCTGGACACCCGGTTCGCGTTGCCCCCGGAACCGGACCGGCGCCTCGCCGAGGCAGTCCGGGCCCACCTCGACCTCCCCGTGCCGGATGGCGCCGCCTCCCGCTACGACGGCCCGGCCCGGGAACGTTCCGGGCTGCCGGTGCGGTGGTCCGGGATCGACGACGGCGGAGTGGGGGAGTCAGCGCTGCCGCGTCGTCGTGGGCGGGTCGTCACCCCACCGGCCGATGACGGACACGGCGGGGCCGCCGGTCTGTTCGACGGGGGCAAGAGCACGTCCGCCGGCGGCCACCGTGCGTCCGGCGAGCCCGACGGCAGTGGCGTGGGCGCGGGGACCTGGACGTTGCGTACCGCGACCGGACCGACCGTGGTGCGGGGTGCGGCGGCCGTCTTCGCCCCGGCGACCGGTGACGCTGCCGCGACCGGTGACGCTGCCGCGACCGGCGACGACGAGCCGTCGACCGGCGCCGTCCACGCACCGATGACGGACCTACGACCCGGCGGGAACCGACCGGACGCAGGCGGGCGGACGCCGGACGTCGGCACCGCGACCCGACGGGCTCGCTCCCGCCGAGCGGTCCCCGCGGACGGATCGGAGCCGTCGGACACCGCGATCCGGGAGGACGGCCCGGCCACGAGGCACGAACCGCCGACCGGCCCCCCGCGCGACGACGCCCCGCCCGCGACG
>NZ_WWFY01000536.1:0-3083 GCF_009864975.1 Pseudonocardia sp. SID8383 | reverse complement strand
CGTCGGGGTCGGTGTCGGGGTGGCGGTCGGCGACGTCGTCGGGACCGGCGACGGGGTGCGCCACGCCGCGGGCAGCTCGCCGTTGCCGCAGCCGGCCAGCAGCAGCACGAGGATCAGCAGCGCCAGCCCCACGAGCACGCCGCGCAGCAGCAGCCGCGGCCCGTACCGGCCCACCCGCAGGCGGGACACCGACACGTCGGGGGTCGGCACCTTCGGCAGGTTCGGCGCGGTCACGCGGGCACCTTACGATCACCGGCCCGCCCGGGCGGGCCGACCTCGCCGCCACCATCGCGTGATCGGCGCCGCACGGTCGGTGCCCGATCGGCAGCGGCCGTCGCGCACTGCCGGGGCGCCGGTGGAGTGACTAGGGTCGCGGTACGGCCGCACGGGCGGCCCCGCACGACGGGCCCGGGGCACGGGCCCCCCGCACGAGCCCACCGAGGTGCACCCCATGGCGACCGGCAGCCCGGCGACGGAGAAGTTCCTCGCCGCCCGCGACTTCCTGCTCACCCACCGCGAGGACTACGACACGGCCTACCGCGACTTCCGCTGGCCGGAGCTCGAGGAGTTCAACTTCGCGCTCGACCACTTCGACGTCGTCGCGGCCGACCCCGAGCGGGGCGCGCGGAAGGCGCTGTGGATCGTCGAACAGGACGGTTCGCAGGCGCACTGGACGTGGGCGGAGCTGTCCGAGCGGTCCAACCGGGTCGCGAACTGGCTGCGGGAGCAGGGCGTGGCCCGGGGCGACCGGATCATCCTGATGCTCGGCAACCAGCTGGAGCTGTGGGAGACGCTGCTGGCGGCGATGAAGCTGGGCGCCGTCGTCATCCCCGCGACCACCCTGCTCACCCCGGCCGACCTGCAGGACCGGGTGGACCGCGGGCGGGCCGCGCACGTCGTCGTCGGGGCGGACGACGCCGGCAAGTTCGACGACGTCGACGGCGACTACACCCGTATCGCCGTCCGTGGCGCCGTGGCGGGCTGGCGCGACTACACCGGCGAGGCCTACTCGGCCGCCGCCGAGTTCACCCCGGACGGCGCCACGAAGGCGTCGGACACGCTGCTGCTGTACTTCACCTCCGGCACCACGGCGAAGCCGAAGCTGGTGGAGCACACCCACACGTCCTACCCGGTCGGGCACCTGTCGACGATGTACTGGATCGGCCTCGAGCCCGGCGACGTGCACCTCAACATCTCCTCGCCCGGCTGGGCCAAGCACGCCTGGTCCAATGTGTTCGCGCCGTGGATCGCCGAGGCGACCGTGCTCGTCATGAACTACGCCCGGTTCGACGCCGAGTCCGTCCTGTCGGTCCTGGACTCCTGCGGGGTGACCAGCTTCTGCGCCCCGCCGACGGTGTGGCGGATGCTCATCCAGGCCGACCTGTCCGGGCTGGCGACGCCGCCGTCCAAGGTCGTCGGGGCGGGGGAACCGCTCAACCCCGAGGTCATCGAGCAGGTCGAGAAGGCGTGGGGCCTGCGCATCCGCGACGGGTTCGGCCAGACCGAGTCCTCGGTGCAGATCGGCAACCCGCCCGGGCAGCCGGTCAAGCCGGGCTCGATGGGCAGGCCGATCCCCGGGTTCGTCGTCGCGCTGGTCGACCCGACCACCGGGAAGGTCGCCGACGAGGGCGAGATCTGCCTGGACCTCGACCACCGCCCGACCGGGCTGATGGTGGGCTACGCCGACGACCCGGAGCGCAACGCCGAGGCCATGGCCGGCGGGTACTACCACACCGGCGACGTCGGCTCCCGCGACGAGTCGGGCTACATCACCTACGTCGGCCGGGCCGACGACGTGTTCAAGGCCAGCGACTACCGGATCAGCCCGTTCGAGCTGGAGAGCGTGCTGATCGAGCACCCGGCGGTCGCCGAGGCCGCGGTCGTGCCGTCCCCGGACCCGGTCCGCCTCGCCGTGCCGAAGGCCTACGTGGTGCTCGCCACGGGGCACGAGCCGACCGCGGAGACGGCGACGGCGATCCTGCAGTTCGCCTACGACAACCTCGCCCCTTACAAGCGGATCCGCCGCCTCGAGTTCTTCGAACTCCCGAAGACGATCTCCGGGAAGATCCGCCGGGTGGAGCTGCGCGGCCGGGAGGGCGAGATCCACGCCGACCCCGCCGCCACGCCGCCCACCGAGTACACCCTCTGACCGGCGGGCCGGGTCACTGCTCGCCGAAGTGACCCGGCCACTGCTGGTAGGGGATGCGGGTGATCTCCAGGATCTCGCCCAGCCGGGACCACTCGTTGCGGCCCAGGCGGGCCAGCGGGGCGAGCCGGCGGACGTCGGGCAGGGAGTTGCCGCGCTCGTCGGTGACGAACACGCTCTCCTCGATCGCGGCGTGCACGACCCGGCCGATGACGACGGTCGAGTTGCCGAGCTCGATGTTCGCGTGCAGCACGCACTCCAGCGCCACCGGTGACTCGGCGACCCGCGGCGGCGCCACGACCGAGGACGCCTCGGCGGTCAGCCCGACCGAGGAGAACTCGCTGATCTCGGCGGGGAAGTCGGTGCCGGTCGCGTTGATCCGCTCGAACATCGGCTCGTTCGCCAGGCAGACGACGAACTCGCGGGTCTGCGACACGTTGCGCAGCGAGTCCTTCTTCCCGACCGACGTGAACTGGATCATGGGCGGGTCCACGCAGGACACCGTGAAGAACGAGTGCGGGGCGAGGTTGTCGACGCCGTCGGCCGAGCGGGTGGAGACCCAGGCGATGGGTCGGGGGACGACGACGCTGGTCAGGAGCTTGTAGAACGGGCCGCTGCCCATCTCGTCCGGCTTGAGGTCCGTGCGCATGCCCATGATCCTGCCCGGCCTGCACCCTGCGCGCGCGCCGCTCTAGGTTCGGCGCATGGGAACACGTGGCCGCGCGGCCGGACTGGCCGCCGGGATCGTCGCCGACGCACTGCTCGGCGACCCGCGCCGGGGCCACCCGGTCGCCGGCTTCGGCACGCTCGCCGCCCGGCTGGAGGGCCGGATGCACCGCGACGCCGTCGCACCCGGGGTGGCCTACACCGCGATCCTGGTCGGGTCGGTGGTCGCGGCGGGGGTGGTCGCCGAGGCGGCCGCGACGCGTGCGGGGGC
>NZ_WWFY01000535.1:0-1167 GCF_009864975.1 Pseudonocardia sp. SID8383 | reverse complement strand
GGCCCGGGTGGGCGGGACGAGCCGTTCGCGCCCGGCGGCCGGGTCGACCGCGCAGCCCAGCGACAGGTTCAGCCCGACCCGGCCGATGCAGTCCTGGTTGCACCCGACGCACCGGCGTACCGGGCGTCCGGTGAGGGCGTTGTTCGCGAAGCCGGGGTCGGCGATCTGCCCGCGGGCGACGCCGACGAGGTCGCACTCCCCGCGGTCCAGCGCCGCGGCGGCCTCGGCGGGCGTGGTGAACCGGCCGACCCCGATCACCGGGAGGTCCGCCCCGGCGGCACGGACGGCGCGGCGCAGGGTCGCGGCGAGGTGCCCGGCGTAGCCCGGCGGGGTGTGCATGGACGGCTCGATCAGGTGCAGCGTCGAGGTGGCGACGCCGATCGAGGTGTTCAGGTGGTCCACCTGACCGGTCGCGGCGAGACGGCGGGCGAGGTCGGCGCCGTCGGCGGGGGTGATGCCGCCCTCGATGCGCTCGTCGACGCCGATCCGCAGGCCCAGCACCGGGTCCGGGCCGATCGCCGCGCGGACGGCGGCGACGACGTCGAGCACCAGCTTCGCCCGGTCTCGCCCCCAGGCGTCGGTGCGACGGTTGGTGGCCGGGGACAGGAACAGCCGCAGCAGCGAGGCGTGCGAGCACTGCAGCTCGACGCCGTCGAACCCACCCTCGACGCAGCGTGCGGCGACGTCGGCGAAGGCGTCGACGATCGCGCCGATCCCGGCCGCGTCGAGCTCGGCGGGGACCTCGCGGAACATCGGGTCGGGCACCGGCGAGGGCCCGACGACGGCCGTGCGCGAGTACATACCCGACCCCTGCGCGCCGTTGTGGTTGAGCTGGGCGAGCACGAGGGCGCCGTGGGCGTGCACCGCGTCGGTGAGGGCGCGGTAGCCGGGCAGCACGGCCGGGTCGTGGCCACGGATCAGCCGCTCGTAGGGCCGGTCGCCGGGGCGGACGGCGTGCTCCTCGGTGATCACCAGTGCGGCGCCGCCCGCGGCACGGGCCGCGTAGTAGGCGGTGTGCCGGTCGGTCGGCATGCCGTCCTCGGCGAAGCCGGTGAGGTGGGCGGTGAAGACGATCCGGTTGCGCAACGTGGCGCGGCCGAGGCGCAGGGGGTCGCCGAGCCGGGGCCGCGGGAGCTCCGCCCCCTCGGACACGGGCGCGGGGAGCGC
>NZ_WWFY01000534.1:0-2026 GCF_009864975.1 Pseudonocardia sp. SID8383 | reverse complement strand
CGTCGAACGCGTCGGCGAACACCGGGAACCGGGCGTGCAGCTCCCGGCCCATGCCCAGGCGCTGGGCGCCCTGTCCGGAGAACAGGAACGCGGTGCCGCGGGTGGCGGCGGCGCCGCGGGCGGCCTCGGTGGTCCCGCCGGGCCCGGCGAGCAGCACGGCGCGGTGCTCGAACAGGGCCCGTCCGGTGGCGAGGGTGCGCGCGACGGCGGTCGGGGTCAGGCCGGGAACGGCGGTGCGCAGGCGGTCGAGCTGGGCGTCGAGGGCGGCCTCGGTCCGGGCGGACACCGGCCAGGCGACGACCTCCGGGGCGGCGGCATCCGGGCCGGCGGCGTCCGGGGCGGCGGCATCCGGGGTGGCGGCGTCCGGAGGTGCCGGCTGCGTGGCGGGCGGCTGTTCGAGCACCACGTGGGCGTTCGTGCCGCTGATCCCGAACGACGACACCCCGACGCGGCGGGCGTGTCCGGTCTCCGGCCACGGGGTCCGCTCGGTGACCAGGGCGACGGTGCCGTCGGACCAGTCCACGTGCGAGGACGGCTCGGTGACGTGCAGGGTCCGCGGCAGCTCCCCGTGCGCCATCGACATGATCATCTTGATCAGTCCCGCGGCGCCCGCCGCGGACTGGGTGTGCCCGATGTTCGACTTCACCGACCCCAGCAGCAACGGCCGCTGCGGGTCCCGCTCCCGGCCGTAGGTGGCGAGCACGGCCTGGGCCTCGATCGGGTCGCCCAGCGGGGTGCCGGTGCCGTGCGCCTCGACGGCGTCGACGTCACCGGGCTCCAGCCCGGCGTCGGCCAGCGCCTGGCGGATGACCCGCTGCTGGGCGGGCCCGTTCGGAGCGGTGAGCCCGTTCGAGGCACCGTCCTGGTTCACCGCGGACCCGCGGACCACGGCGAGTACCCGGTGCCCGTGGCGGCGCGCGGCGGAGAGCCGTTCGAGGGTGAGCACAGCCGCACCCTCGGACCAGCCCGTGCCGTCGGCGGAGTCGGAGAACGCCTTGCAGCGCCCGTCGCCCGCCAGCCCGCCCATCCGGGAGAAGCCGGTGAAGTTCGCGGGGGTCGTCATCACGGTGACGCCGCCGGCGAGTGCCATGTCGCACTCGCCCGACCGCAGTGCGGCCGCGGCGAGGTGCAGGGACACCAGCGACGAGGAGCAGGCGGTGTCGACCGAGAGCGCGGGGCCCTCCAGGCCGAGGACGTAGGCGAGCCGCCCGGACACGACGCTGACGGCGAGGCCGGTGGTCGCGTGGCTCGCGATGTCGTCGGCGGAGCGCATCACCAGGCCGGAGTAGTCCTGACCGGACACCCCCATGAACACCCCGGTACGGCTGCCGCGCAGCGTGTGCGGGTCGATCCCGGCGCGCTCGGCGGCCTCCCACGCGACCTCCAGCAGGATCCGCTGCTGGGGGTCCATGGCCAGCGCCTCACGCGGGGCGATACCGAAGAACTCCGCGTCGAAGCCCGCGATGTCGTCGAGGAACCCGCCCTGGCCGGTGAGGTCGGCGGGCTCACCGCCACCCAGCGGCGGGTGCCGGTCCCACTCGCGGTCCGGTGGGAAGCCGGTGATCGCGTCGGTGCCGTTCGCGACGAGGTCCCACAGCTGCTCCGGGGAGCCCACGCCGCCGGGGAACCGGCAGCCGATCCCGACGACCACGACCGGGTCGTCGGCGTCGGCGCGGGCGACCACGGGGCCGTCGCCGACGGGGCCGGTGTCCTCGCCCGCGAGCTCCTCGAGCAGGTAGGCGGCCAGCCGCTCCGGGGTCGGGTAGTCGAAGATCAGCGTCGCGGGCAGGGTCAGCCCGGACGCGCTGCCCAGCCGGTTGCGCAGCTCGATCGCGGTGAGCGAGTCGAACCCGATCCGCCGGAACTCGTGACGGGCGTCGACGCCGTCCCCGGAGCCGAGGCCGAGCACGGTCGCGGCCTCGGTACGGACCAGCTCGACGAGGAACGCGCCCCGGCCGTCGGCGGGGAGCCCGGCGAGGCGCTCGGCCAGCCCGGCCCGGGCGACGCCCGCGGTGCCGGCGCGGCG
>NZ_WWFY01000533.1:0-1236 GCF_009864975.1 Pseudonocardia sp. SID8383 | reverse complement strand
CCTCGGTGTACCCGCCGTTCCCGCAGCAGGGTCCGGCACCGAGGCCGCCGCGCCGGTTCGGTGCGGGCCTGGCCGCCGTCGCGCTGACGGCCGCCCTCGTCGGCGGTGCGGCCGGTGTCGGCGGCGCCTACCTGGTGCTCGACGGTTCCTCCACCCCGGCCACGCTGACCAGCGCCGCCGCCCCCGGCACCCCGGCCACCCCGGCCGACGGCTCGATCGCCGGTGCCGCGGCCGCGATCACCCCGAGCACGGTGGACATCCAGGTCCGCACCGCGCAGAGCGTCGCCGAGGGCTCCGGGGTCATCCTGACCTCCGACGGCCAGATCCTCACCAACAACCACGTGGTCGGCAACGCCACCGACGGCGGCCGGATCACCGTGTCCACCGCCGACGGGAAGCAGTACCCCGCGACCGTCGTCGGCACCTCCCCCAGCTACGACCTCGCCGTCATCAAGTTGCAGGGCGCCACGGACCTGAAGCCCGCCACTCTCGGGGAGTCCTCGAGCGTGCAGGTCGGCGAGCAGGTCGTCGCGAACGGCTCGCCGCAGGGCCTGTCCGGTACCGTCACCGCGGGCATCGTCTCGGCGCTCAACCGGACCGTCACCGCGGGCGGCGACGGCCAGGCCCCGGTCGTCTACAACGGCCTGCAGACCGACGCCCCCATCAACCAGGGCAACTCCGGCGGTCCGCTGGTCAACCTGGCCGGGCAGGTCGTCGGCATCAACTCCGCGATCGCCACCGCCGGGCAGAGCTCCGGCTCGATCGGGCTGGGCTTCGCGATCCCGGTCGACACCGCGAAGCGGGTCGCCCAGGAGCTGATGGACTCCGGCGTCGCGACCAAGCCGCAGCTCGGCGTGCAGGGCTCGGTGTCGGCCTCCGGCGGCGCCCCGAGCGGGACCGCGGGCGCCCAGATCACGACGGTGGAGCCGGACTCGCCGGCGGCCGCCGCGGGCATCACGGCGGGCGACGTCGTCACCAAGGTCAACGAGTACCCGGTGTCGAGCTTCGCGGACCTGATCGCCCGGGTCGGCAACTTCACGCCCGGCCAGCAGGTCACGCTGACCGTCGGCAGCGGGTCCGGTGCCCGCGAGGTGCCGGTCACCCTCGGCAGCGTGCGCGACACCGCGGCCGCGACCGCCCAGAACGGGTCGCGCACCGTGCCCGAGGGCGGCGGTTCGACCGGTGAGCTGCCGTTCGGCATCAACCCCTTCGGCGGCGGCAACTGACCCGCCCCCC
>NZ_WWFY01000532.1:0-2389 GCF_009864975.1 Pseudonocardia sp. SID8383 | reverse complement strand
GCACCTGGCGCGCCGCCTGGCCGAGCGGGGCGCCGAGCACGTCGTGCTGCTGTCGCGCCGTGGCCCCGACGCCCCCGGCGCGGCCGAGCTGCTCGCCGAGTTCGACGGCAGCGACACCACGGTCGAGGCCGTGGCCTGCGACATCACCGACCGCGCCGCCGTCGCGGGCCTGCTGGAGCGGCTCGACGCCCACGGCGCCACGGTGCGCACCGTCCTGCACACCGCCGCCACCATCGAGCTCGCCACCCTCGACGCCACGACCCAGGAGGAGCTCGCCCGGGTACTGCACGCCAAGGTCACCGGCGCGCAGGTGCTGACCGAGCTGCTCGACGAGCGGGGCGGCGACCCAGCCGAGGTGGTCCTGTTCTCCTCCACCGCGGGCATGTGGGGCAGCGGGGCGCACGCCGCCTACGTCGCGGGCAACGCCCACCTCGCCGCCCTCGCCGAGCACCGGCGGGCCCGCGGCCTGCCGACCACGTCGATCGCCTGGGGCATCTGGGCCGACGACCTGAAGCTCGGCCGGGTCGACCCGGCCGCCATCCGGGGCAGCGGCCTGGTGTTCATGGACCCGCAGCTCGCGCTGAACGGGCTCGAGCGGGCCCTCGACGACGCCGAGACCGTCGTCGCGGTCGCCGACGTCGACTGGGACACCTACCACCCGGTCTACACCTCCGGACGGCCCACACGGCTCTACGACGAGATCCCCGAGGTCGTGGCGCTCACCGCCGCCGCGGAACGGACCGCGGGCACGGTCGCCGCGGGCGAGTTCGCCGCCACGCTGGACGGGCTGACCGACGCCGAGGCGCTGCGCCGCGTCCTCGACGTGGTCCGGGCCGAGGCCGCCGGCGTGCTCGGGATGGCCTCCGCCGACGACCTCACCGACCAGCGGGCGTTCCGCGACGTCGGGTTCGACTCGCTGACCGCCGTCGCGCTGCGGAACCGGCTCGCCTCGGTCACCGGCCTGACGCTGCCCTCGACGATGGTCTTCGACCACCCGACACCCGCGGCGCTCGCCGAGTTCCTGAGGGCCGAGCTGGCCGGGGCCACCCCGGTCGCGGCCGGCGCCGGGTCCACCGCGGCCGCCCAGGACCAGGACGACCCGATCGTCGTCGTCGGCATGAGCTGCCGCTACCCCGGCGGGGTCGCCTCCGCCGAGGACCTGTGGCGGGTCGCCCTCGACGAGGTGGACGCGATCTCCGGGTTCCCCGACGACCGCGGCTGGGACGCCGCATCGCTCTACGACCCGGACCCCGACCGGGCCGGGCACACCTACTCGACGCAGGGCGGGTTCCTGCGCGACGTCGCCGACTTCGACCCCGGGTTCTTCGGGATCTCGCCGCGCGAGGCGCTGTCGATGGACCCGCAGCAGCGGCTGCTGCTGGAGACCACCTGGGAGACCTTCGAGCACGCCGGCATCGACCCGACCGCGCAGCGTGGGAGCCGGACCGGCACGTTCATCGGCGCCAGCTACCAGGACTATGCCTCCGGGGCGCCCGCCGCCGAGGGGGCCGAGGGCCACATGATCACCGGCACGCTCCCGAGCGTGCTGTCCGGGCGGGTCAACTACCTGTTCGGCTTCGAGGGCCCGGCCGTCACCCTGGACACCGCGTGCTCGTCGTCGCTGGTGGCGATGCACCTGGCGTGCCAGTCGCTGCGCACCGGGGAGAGCACCCTCGCCCTGGCCGGTGGCGTCAGCATCATGTCCACCCCGATGTCGTTCGTCGGGTTCAGCCGCCAGCGCGCGCTGGCCGAGGACGGCCGCTGCAAGGCCTACGCCGACGGCGCCGACGGCATGACACTCGCCGAAGGCGTCGGTCTGGTCCTGCTGGAGCGACTGTCCGACGCGGTCCGCAACGGGCACGAGGTACTGGCCGTCGTGCGTGGCTCCGCGGTCAACCAGGACGGTGCCTCCAACGGGCTCACCGCGCCCAACGGCCCGTCCCAGCAGCGCGTGATCCGCCAGGCGCTCGCCGGGGCCGGGGTCGCACCGGAGGAGATCGACGTCCTGGAGGGCCACGGGACCGGCACCGCGCTGGGCGACCCGATCGAGGCCCAGGCGCTGTTCGCGACCTACGGGCGGGACCGGGACACCGACCGGCCGCTGCTGCTCGGGTCGGTGAAGTCCAACATCGGGCACACCCAGATGGCCTCCGGTGTCGCGAGCGTGATCAAGCTGGTCCGTGCGCTGCAGGAGGGTGTCGTCCCCAGCTCGCTGCACATCGACCAGCCCTCCACGCACGTCGACTGGTCCTCCGGGGCGATCGACCTGCTCACCGAGCGCACCGCGTGGCCCGAGACCGGCCGCCCGCGCCGGGCGGCGGTGTCGTCGTTCGGGATCAGCGGCACCAACGTGCACACGATCCTCGAGCAGGCCCCGGCCGTCCCCGCC
>NZ_WWFY01000054.1:0-1219 GCF_009864975.1 Pseudonocardia sp. SID8383 | reverse complement strand
CGGGGTGCTGCGCGTCTGCCCGCACCGGGGCGACCCCGCCCCACGACGGCGGCTGCTCGACCGCCTCGCCGCACCGCACCTGCCGCAGGGGGCGCCGTCGTCGCCGACGATGGCGAACCTGCTCACCTACGGGCTGGACCGGCGGCTGAGCGGCCTGGCCGCCGCGGTCGGCGCCGCCTACGGCCGCTACGCCGACGACCTCGTGTTCTCCGGCGGCGCGACACTGCCGGTGCAGGGCCTGGCGCAGCGGGTGGCCGCGATCGCCGCGGAGGAGGGCTTCCGCGTCCGCCCGGACAAGACCCGGATCATGCCCGCGCACCACCGCCAGCGGATCGTCGGGCTCGTCGTGAACGGCGGCGAGCCCGCGGCGTCGCGTCGCGACCACGACGAGCTCCGCGCGATCCTGCACAACGCGGCCCGTACCGGCCCGGACGCCCAGAACCGGGCCGGGCACCCGGCCTTCCGCGAGCACCTGCTGGGACGGATCGCCTGGGTGGGGCACGGACGCCCGGCCCGGGCGGCGCGACTGCGGGAGCTGTTCGACCGCATCGTCTGGTGAGCGGCCCGGGAGCGGAAACGGCGGGCGCCGGGGGAGCGCGGCGGCTACGGTGACGGCCGTGAGCAGCCCGGAGTCGAACAGGCGGTAGCCACCGGTCCCCACCGGTGGCGGCGACCTCCCCTGCCCGCTCCCGGTGACGAGGCCGGACCGGCGTCCGTTCCACGACCCCGTCACCCACGGAGTTCCACCGTGCTGCTCGTCGTCCTCGCCTGCGCCGTGTTCGCGCAGACCACCTCGGAGTTCATGCTCGCCGGGCTCGTCCCGGACATCGCCGCCGATCTCGGTGTCACCCCGCTCGCCGCCGGGTCGCTGACCGCGGCGTTCGCCGTCGGGATGGTCGTCGGCGCGCCGCTCGTGGCGCTCGCCGCCCGCCGGCTGTCACCGCGGCTCGCGCTGCGGGGGTTCCTCGCCGCGTTCGTCGCCGTGCACGTCGCCGGGGCGCTGGCCCCCGGACTCGGGGTCCTGCTGGTCACCCGGGTGCTCGCGGCGCTGTGCACCGCCGGGTTCCTCGCCGTCGCCCTGTCGGTCGCGGTCGCCGCCGTGCCCCCGCAGCGCACCGCCCGCGCGACCGCGACCCTGCTGTCCGGCACGACCCTCGCCCTGATCGCCGGCGTCCCGGCCGGAGCGCTGGTCGGGCAGGCGTTCGGCTGGCGGGCGACG
>NZ_WWFY01000531.1:0-1556 GCF_009864975.1 Pseudonocardia sp. SID8383 | reverse complement strand
CCTCGGTCGCGGTCGCCCGGGCCCACGCGACGACGTCGGTGCCCGCGGGCAGCGGCGCGGACGCGGGCGGGGCGGACTGCCGGTCGACCGGGGTCCGGGGCAGCGACGGCCCGAAGTCCGGGCCGGTCGCCAGCGCGACGAGCACGATCAGGGCCAGGATGCCGCCGATGGCCGCGAGCAGCGACTGGGTGCGCACGCTCCCACGTTACCGACGGGTATCACCCGATCGGGGTGCGGGTCAGGGACCGTCCCAGTAGCGGCGCCAGTCCTCGGCGGTCAGCGCGTGCGGGTCGAGTCCGTCGGCGGCGGCGGCCTTCTCCGCCGACCGCACCCGCGCCTCGAACTCCCGGGCCGCCGTCCGCAGCGCGGCCTCCGGGTCACCGCCGCGGAGCTGTGCGGCCGCGGCCAGCCGGAACAGCGCCGCGCCGGCACCGTCGTCGGCGGGCAGCAGGTCCGCGGGCAGCCCCGCCTTCGCGGTGCGGGAGGTCAGCTTCGCGGCGAGCGCGACGGCCGGCTGGACCGTCGCGATGCCGTCGACACTGGACTCGCGCTGCTTCTCGGCGCGCTTGAGCTCGTCCCAGCGGCGGTCCTGGTCGGCGGCCGTGGCGACCTGCTCCCCCGCGGCGAACACGTGCGGGTGGCGGCCGACGAGCTTGTCGACCAGCCCGGTCGCGACCTCGTCGATCCCGAACGGGGCGCCGTCGTGCTCGGTGGCGACGCGGGCGTGGAACAGCACCTGCAGCAGCACGTCGCCGAGCTCCTCGCGCAGCTCGGTGCGGTCACCGTCCTCGATGGACTGGTAGAGCTCGTAGCACTCCTCGACGAGGTAGCGCAGCAGCGAGGTGTGGGTCTGTTCGGCGTCCCACGGGCAGCCGCCGGGCGAGCGCAGCCGGTCCATCACCGCGACGGCGTCGAGCACCGCGTGCCCGGTGGGCGGCGGCACCGCACCGGGGTGCGCGGCGGCGGGGTGGCCCGCCGGGACCAGCAGCACCGTGCCGTCGGCGAGCACGTCGGGGTCGGTGCCGGTCCAGTCGGCGGCACCGGCGGCGGCGCCCGCGTCGAGACCGGGCACGGCGAGCACGTCGGTCGCGGAGCGCAGCAGCGGCAGTGCCGCGGCCGGGAGTGCGGCCCCGCGCCGGGGGCAGACGACGACCGTCGCGGCCATCAGGGAGCGGGCGGGGTCGGGTTGCCCGCGGCGACCGGGAGCACCACGGAGGCGTCCTCGGCGGTCGGTACGGCGAGCATCTGGATCGGGTCCCACTCGCCGTAGCGGGGGTTGAGCTGCACGCCGGTGCGCAGCGCGGTGGGGGTCAGCATGCGGATCCCGGCCTCGGACAGCGAGCGCTGGTCCAGCTGGCCGACCGCGTCGCCCGGGGCGGGGGCGCCGAGGTCGCGCTCGGTCACCCGGACCACGACCCAGCCCTGGCCGCTGCCCAGCGGGAACGCCGCGACCCAGCCGGCCGGGATCCCGATCAGCGGGGTGAGCGCGGCCTGCGGGGTCTCGGCCGGGCGGATCGCGAGCCCGCGCTGGGTGGTGCCGGCACCGGCCAGCGCCG
>NZ_WWFY01000530.1:0-1691 GCF_009864975.1 Pseudonocardia sp. SID8383 | reverse complement strand
CCGCCGCCCGGCCCGCCGCGCCGCCGCCCGCCACCGCGGAGACCGCGCCGGGGTCCCGCCGTGGCTGGTGGGCACGACTGTTCGGCCGCTGAGCCGTCGGGCCCCTCGCCCCGGAGACCACCGGGGCGACAGGTCCTCGCGCGGACTCACCGGGCGGGCGTCGCCGGTGTCCGTGGCGCGAAGTGACCGGGGGAGGCCAGCGGCCGGTCGGTCTCCAGCAGCGTCTTGAGCGCGGACAGGATCGCGGGCCAGCCCTCGCCCACGTCGCGGGCGTCCTGCGCGCCCTGCTCGTCGTCGGTGAAACCGGTGTGGACGACCTGCAGCTTCACCGCCTCCTCGCCGAACGGGGAGAGCGTGAACTCGACGACGGTCGGCGGCCGTCCCGCGGCCTGTTCCGCCGGCCCGGTGAAGGTGTAGGACAGCCGGTGCGGCGGCTCGACGGCGAGGATCTCGCCGATGAAGTCGTCG
This sequence comes from Pseudonocardia sp. SID8383, assembly GCF_009864975.1. Classification (NCBI taxonomy): domain Bacteria; kingdom Bacillati; phylum Actinomycetota; class Actinomycetes; order Pseudonocardiales; family Pseudonocardiaceae; genus Pseudonocardia; species Pseudonocardia sp. SID8383. The sequence goes on along the minus strand of NZ_WWFY01000530.1, from coordinate 1,223 downwards.
CGGTCGGGGTGGACCGCCTCCAGCGGGCTCCCGACCCGCCAGTTCGAGGTCAGCTCCGCGCCGCCCCAGTACTGCATGGTGAACGCAGGCGTGGTCAGCGCCCGGAACACCTGCTCGGCGGTGCTGCGGATGTAGGTCGTGTAGACGAACCTGCGCTCACTGCTCATCGTGCTCCTCCAGCGCCGCGCGCAGGGCGGTGACCGCCTGCACCCGGCTGCGCTCGAACTTCCCGATCCACCGGTCGTGGATCTCCTGGATGGGGACCGGGTCGAGGTGGTGGAGCTTCTCCCGGCCGCGACGCAGGGTCGTCACCAGCCCGGCCGCCTCCAGCTGAGCGAGGTGCTTGGACACGGCCTGCCGGCTCATGTCCAGTCCCTCGCACAGCGCGCCGAGCGTCGACTCGCCCTGCTCGTGCAACCGGTCGAGGATGCGCCGTCGCGTCGGGTCCGCGAGTGCGCGGAAGACGGCGTCCACGTCGGTCACGCGGCCAATTATGCAACCAATCAGTTGCCTGTCAACCGCTGCCGGGACAGTCGTCCGCCGGGCTTCTCCACCGACAGCACCGTCGCGCCCAGCAGCATCACCTGGTGCAGCACCGACGCCGCGACCAGCAGCGGCAGGACCGACCGGTCCCCGGCCGCGGCGGCGTCGACCCACCCGGTGGTGAGCGCGACCGACGAGACGATCACCGCCAGCGCCAGCACGGTCTTCGCGACGACCCAGCGGTACCGGAACAGCCCCCACGCCGTTCCGAGGCCGAGGGCCGCCCCGCTGAGGACGGTGCCGACGGCGAGGAACGGGATCATCCCGTTCCCGACGGTGCCCATCACCGCGACGGCGAACCCGGCGTCGCGGCCCCGCAGCAGCACCGCCACGGGCAGCACCAGCATCACCAGCGACGCGCCGGTCCAGGCCACCGCGACCAGCACGTGCACCGTCCGCAGCGCGGCCCGCGGGCGCCGGGCGAGCCGCCGTGGTGCGGTCCGTCCGGCCCGCTCGGCGACGGCGGTCACCGCAGCTCCTCGGGCAGCTCCTCGTCCGGCGACGCCTCGCGCTCGGCCCGCCGGGAGTGCACGAACAGGATCAGGCCCAGCCAGAACGCCGGCCCGATCGGGACGAACAGCGGCGCCGGGCCGAGCACAGCGCCCAGGACCAGCAGGAGCAGCACAGCGACGGTCACCCCGGCGTGGATCCGCAGGTTGCGCTGCGCGCGGGGGGTGAGC